>JAJRXV010000159.1 GCA_024276115.1 Deltaproteobacteria bacterium | reverse complement strand
TTTAGGTTGCCTCCTTAAGGCTTTTGTATTCTTCGTGCGATAACGGGCGCGGGATGTGAACGATCTTGCGTTCTTTTTTTGGTTTATCAAACGGGGTCATGATGAGGCTTCGCACGAATATTACACCAAGGAACTTGAATCGCAAAAGATAATAAACTACATCAAAAACAATTGCTACCAAAATTGTCATTACCATAATGATAATAAGAGTGATTGAAACGGCAAACGGTACATACCGGTTTTTACAATATGAGTCTAGCCATCTTTTTGTCTTTTGTATCAATTGAGCTACGCATTCCCCTGCACTGCCTGCTTCACAACCCGCTTTACCGACGCGCCGGCACTCTCTAACAACGAATACGTCACCGGAATAACCACCAGCGTAAGAAGTGTTGAGGAGAGCAGTCCCCCGATCACCGCGACAGCCATCGGAGCGCGTGTTTCGGCGCCTTCACCAATCCCGAGCGCTATCGGTAAGAGCCCGAACATCGTAGTCAACGCTGTGATGAGAATCGGTCGGAGTCGGGTGACACCGGCCTGCTTGATCGCCTCATCCTTCTCCATCCCGCGCCTTCGTAGAAGGTTTATGTAATCGACGAGGACGATGGCGTTATTCACCACAATCCCGACGAGCATGATGATCCCGATGATTGAGACGACGTTGATCGAGTGATTTGTGACGTAGAGCGCAAGCACCGCACCGATAAGCGCGAGCGGCAGTGTAAACATAATCACCAGCGGATCGACAAGCGACTCAAACTCCGCGGCCATCACCATATAAACGATTATGATCCCCAATAACAGCGCGAATGCTAGTTTTTCAAAAGAATCTTCCATCTCACTCGCTTCTCCGCCAAACTCAAAAGTATACCCCTGTGGAAGCTTTATATCCTTGAGCCGCTTTTTGATCTCATCCACAATGCTCTTGAGATCCATCTGCGACGCGTCACCGGTAATAAGCGCATAGCGCTTCTGGTTCTCGCGGTTTATCCTCGATGGTCCACCAACACTGTTGACCTCGGCGATATCGTTCAGCCTTAGCTGTCTCCCATCCGGTGAAGTAACCGTAAGCTCACGCAAGTCCTCAACATTCTCCCTGAACTGTTCCTGCAGGCGCACGCGTATACCGAACTCCTCACCGCCCTCTCGGAACTCTGTCGCGACTCTGCCCTGAATAGCTGTCTTCACCATTTGAGAAACGCCTCCGACTGACAGACCGAACTCAGCGAGCTTGTCACGTTTATATTTTATTTGCAGTTCTGGTTTCCCGCTAAAAGAACTGGCATTCAGATCGACGAGCCCGGGAACACTCTTTATCGCCTCTGACACCGATGCTGAGAGCTCTGAGAGAACATCCAGGTCATCACCGAATATCTTCAAATTTATAGGGCTCCCCATCCCCATTATCGCCTGCATCGTATCCTGAAACTTCACCTTTAGCCCGGGGATATTAGCGAGTTCGCGGATATCATCGATAACATCTCTAAGCGGCTTTGTCCTGCCCTCAGACTCATGGTTAAGCGTAATAACGACAAATCCGGTATTAGAGCCCTGCTCTGACTCCATATTAGCTCCGTCTCCCGGCTCATCCTCATTAAAACCCATCATGACAAAAAAGTTTTTTACATCAGGCATATCGAGCACTTTCTGCTCAAACCTCTTCATTACGCGGCTCGTCTCTTGTAGCGCTGTACCCTTCGGCAGTTCAAAGTTGATGATTATCTCATTGGAGTCGGACTGCTCGATGAAGTTCGCCCCGATCCGCTTCGACGCGACCAGGTATACCGGTATAGCGAGCAATAAAAGCGCGAAGAGAATTATTTTAAATCTATGTTTTAATGAATACTCAATAACACGATAATACATACCCTTGGTCTTTCTGAGCCGTTTTTCCGTGTCCATCTCACTCGGCCGCAATTTCAATATCTTAGCGCACAGCATCGGCACTATTGTCAACGCGACGAAGAGCGAGCCAAAAAGCGAAAACGACACCGACCAGGCAAGGTCACTAAAGAGCCGTCCAGCGAAACCAGACGTAAACGCTATCGGGAGAAATACAGCAACCGTCGTCATAGTCGAAGCGAATATCGGCATACCGACTTCGCTAGCCCCCCTGTTAGCCGCGAGGTTGCGCTCCTCACCAAGAGCGAAGTGTCTGTATATGCTCTCGATAACGACGATAGAGTTGTCAACCAACATGCCGACCCCAAGCGCGAGCCCACCTAGTGACATAGCGTTAAGCGACATCCCGCGGAAGTATATCAGAACAAACGTAGCGACGAGTGACACCGGGATCGAGATGCAAATTATCAGCGTCGAACGAACATTGCGCAGAAAAAGGAAAACGATAAGCATCGCCAGCGCACCGCCGGCGGCAAGACTGTTGCGAAGGTACTTTGAGGACTGACGCACGTACAGCCCCTGATCAAAGTTAACCGCTACAGTTGTGTCACCAGGAAGATTACTCTTTATTTCGTCAATCACCTCATGCACACCGTTCGAGACCTCTAGAGTGTTCGCGCCGGTCTGCTTCATGATGGCGATACCGACGCTCGGGGAGCCATTCAGGTGCGTGATATCATGTTTCTCCTTGTTTGTGTCAAGAACCTCAGCGACATCCTTTATCCTCACTATCGCACCGTTTAAATACGTGAGCGGTGTTTCGCCGATTTCATCTACATCCTCATACTCACCGATAGAACGAACGAGAAACTCCTTATGCAGGGTCTTTATTTTGCCACCAGGAAGGTTTTTGTTAGCCGTCCTTAGTTTGTTCGTGATCTGCTCTATGGAAAGACCGTACGCCTCAAGCTTGTTTTTATCTACGTTTACGAGTATTTCACGCTGGTCGCCGCCATATATATATACCGCGGCAACCCCTTTTACACGCTCGAACTTATCCTGCAACACATCGTCAACATAGTCCCTAAGCTCGCGACCATCCATCTCATCTGACGACAGCCCCATCCAGATCACCGGCATATCGGCAAGATCGAACTTGAAAACCATTGACTTGTCAACATCATCAGGCAGGAACATATTTATCCGGTCTATCTTCTCGCGGACATCCTGCGCGGCGAAATCCATATTAGTGCCCCAATTGAACTCCACCATAGCAAGCGAAAGGCTCTCTTGCGAAAAAGTCGTAACTTTTTTCACGTTATCAACAGTGTTCACCGTCTCCTCGATCCACTTCGTCACGAGGTTTTCTATTTCCTCGGGCGCGGCGCCAGAATAAGTCGTCATAACAAAGCACATCGGAAACTCAAGATCTGGCAGGAAGTTCACCGGAATCTTTGTAAAGGATATCCCACCGAATACCATCACGATCAGTATCATCATCGTTATCGTGATTGGTCGTTTTATTGAAAATTCTGATAGTTTCATTTATTTCTCTTTAGCTGATAAGCAGATATTATTAACGGACTAAATTTCAAATATTGCTAAATATGTCTTGAAAAAAAAGAGGGCGACTCCGCTTAATATTAGGTGCTCTAGACATCAAAAATTCACTGCCACGAATGGTAGCTACTTAGAGAGGAGTCACTCATGAATACATTTCTATCACTATTTTTAAAAAATATCAAGGAAACTTACTCTCTGGAGATATTGTCTTGACAGTCAAGTTTTTTTAAACAATAATTTCCCCGTAGTTTTCATTGAACATATTTTTATTTTTCAACACTCCGTACGCTATGTGCAAGAGTTTTCTCATACACGCTACCAGAGCGAGCTTCGGG
>JAJRXV010000158.1 GCA_024276115.1 Deltaproteobacteria bacterium | reverse complement strand
TTGTTCTCTGATATCTCTTGGAGCAGTGAAAAAGTATTTTCAGAGACCTTGGCTAAGTTGAAAAAAATCGGATATTCTTACTCCACAATGTTAGAGATGTTTGATGTAGATGATTTGGAAAACCTTGTAGAGTTAGATAAAAGGTACAATGATTTGCCAGAAGTCAACAAAAAGAGCATGTATAACTTGTATAATTATTATTTGAAAAACAGGAATAGTTTACTATAATAAGACCTATGCACAACCCTTAAAACCGTTGTCCTGGACTGGAGACGCGTCTCTCATTTCAGGATCTGGAGTGTATAATGAATACAGGCAGATCCCGAAACCAGAGGCGCGCCTCCAGTTCGGGACGATGGCAATATAGTTTACGCGTAAAAACAGGCTGTGCAGAGGTCTTATAACAATAAACAAAACAACACAGGAGGGTGTTTATGAAATATTATGACAGCAAAGATCTCAAGCTGATAGATGATTTTAAGGAGTACTCACCAGAGCTGTTTGACGCGTATATGGAGTGGGGTAACAAGATATTCGCAGGTGGCGCTCTCTCAAAGAAGACGAAGGAGCTGATCGCGGTCGCCGTGTCGCACGTCGTCCAGTGTCCGTACTGCATAGACCTGCACACAAAAGCGGCCGACAACGCTGGAGTGACCCGGGAGGAGCTGGCGGAAGCAGTACATGTTGCCAGCGCGATAAAAGGCGGCGCGACGCTTTTTCACGGTATTTTGGCGGTGAAGACTCTAGAGGACGAGGACTAATATGAGCGTGCTTGATCTTGAACAAAAACTATATACCCCAAAGCTAAGGGTAGAAAAGGAGGGTGAGCTTAGGGTGGTCATCGATCCTGACAACGCGCGTTGGATATCTGTCAACGATTTTGGGGCGCGTATGTTAGCGGCCGCGAACGACCGTACTTTCGCTGAACTTGCGCGAGAGTTTAGTAAGGATGTTAAAGATAAAGACCGCTTTGAGAGTCGCTTAAAGAAGTATCTGCATAAGTGCGCCAAGCGTGGTTTTTTGACGAACACGCAACCGAGTGGGAATGTTTACCGCGGCAGGGCAGGGCAGATAGGGATAAAGCGTCTGCATGAGATGTGGATACTGACGAACTTTACCTGTAATCTGCGCTGCAAGCACTGCTATACTATGGATCGGGTGAACAAGGATCGGCGGATATTAGAGGCTGACGAGCTCAAAAAGATCATCGATGACGCGCGTGCGCTCGGTACGGAGGTGTTCTACTTCTCCGGTGGTGAGCCGTTTTTGCGAAAAGATATCATGTCGCTGGTAGAGTATGTCACTGAGCGTTCTACGCTGATACTTTTTACGAATGGTACTTTGATAACCGAAGAGATAGCAAAAAAACTTTCGAATTTCAAGGAGCGTTTGATAATACAAGTGAGCATAGAGGGGCATGATGAGGAGAACAACTCGAAGATACGTAACAAAGGGATGTTTAAGCGGGCGATGACTGGTGTTAAACTTCTGCTAGAAGAGGGGATCATGGTAGGCATTAGCTCGACCCCGATATCATCTACGAAAGAGAGCGTACCGAAGCTTACAGAGCTACTTGGTAAGTTAAAGGTTAATAGTAATTCTGTGCGGTATCATCACCTGATCTACATGATATGTTTTGGGAACGCGCTTAAATTTCCGTTTATGACACTTTCTAGCGATGAGTTGAGTGAGGTGTACGACAGCTGTTGCTCGGTGCGGAAGGATTTAAAAAAGAAAAAGATAAATCGGGCTTTGAAGATAACTAACGAAAAGATTTTCGACGCTTACGCTACGAACGGACCGAAGAAAGACCTCTGCGGCGCGGGCTATACAATCCTCGCTGTCGATACTCAGGGGAAACTCTACCCATGCGCGTCTACGATCAGCGATCCGCGTTACAACGCTGGTAGTCTGGTCGATGAGGAGGGGCGCTACACCCCCGGACGCCTAAAGGAATTGTGGGAGGAGTCAAAGGTTCTCGAAGATATTAGAGGGTTCACCATCAAGCGGCACGATGACGAGCCTGAGGATGACTTGCGCTTTTTTCACGGTGGCGGATGCTGGTACAATATGAATGATCCGAAGGGCGCGTTTTCTAAGGAGCATTTTTTTGCCGGTACTTATGAAGATAAGACACTGCAAGCGATCATGAAGGCGGCGGGCGATGACCTCGATGAGGACGATATTACAAATAAGTACCCGAAAATGTATAATTATATGTCGCCGGAGCGGATCGCCTGCGCCGGCTCGCGTAAGACAGTGGATAAGTCAGATGACGGTCTCGATATCGGGTACTGCATCTGCTTCTCATAGAGCGATGGAAGATATTAGTGTAATCATACCATCTTACAACGAAACTGAAGAGACGCTCGCAAAGTGCGTGAGGAGCGTGGAACAGCACGCCGCGGTGTGTGAGGTGATAATCGTTGAGGTCTCTAAATCCTCCCCTCCATTGATGGGAGGGGATATCGGGGAGGGTGCAAACTGTAATGATGATTTTATTACCACGCACCCGAAGGCGCGTTTTCTGCGCGCTGAAAAATCGCGCGCTCTTCAGATGAATTGCGGCGCCGAAGCCGCGCTGGGGGAGCTCTTCCTCTTTATCCATGCTGATTCCTTCCTTGAGAGCGGAGCGATCGAGCAGGGGCTGAAGTGTCTTGATGTTGACTCTGTGTCGCTGGTGTCGTTCGATCTGAAATTCGACGGTGACGGGCGTGCTTTCCGGCTCGTCGAGTCCGGGACGAGGTTCAGAAACCGTATCTCTAATACGCCGTACGGTGATCAGTGCTATTTAGTGCGTCGGGATGATTTTTTTGCTGTCGGTGGGTTTGCCCCGGTACCAATTCTTGAGGATGTAAAATTTGTGGTGAAGATGAAAAAACTCGGTAGGGTAGAGATATGTTCGGCGAGCGTTTTTACCTCCGTGCGGCGTTACGAGAAGAAGGGCATAATTAAAACCTACCTCACAAACCGCCTTGTGATGCTTCTGTATTACCTGCGGGTTAGCCCGTGGTTCATCAAAAAAATATATTGATAATAACCCGACAATCAAATATATAGCTTTCACACCACGTCATTCCCGAGGTAGTAATCGGGAACCTTTATTCCTTACCGCCTTTACTTGCTGTTCTCCTCAAAAAACTGAATAAAGACGCGCTTGCTTTAATCTTCAGTAAAAACATATCCGGTTCGGTCGTTTCGCCAGCGTTAGTTGTCCCTAAGATCACATAATCACCGTTATTGTCCTGAACAACAGACTTGCCAATATCGTCGCCGTTATTGTGAATGCTCATCTCCCACTCGACATCTCCGTCAGCGTCAGTCTTGACGACATAAATATCTTTATCAAGGCGGGTGACAGTAGTGGTGACCAGGTATTTAGCGAGAGGTTTTTTGAGCACCGGTATAAAGTCAACAATTTTCAGCAACGCTAGTTGTAGCTCCGAATAGTTTGGTATGTATGATTCAGTAGTCCCGACAAGAATAAAACCACCATCCGCAGTCGCTTTGACCGAACTGCCGGCGTCCTCCTTCTCCCCACCGTAGAACCGTTCCCAGAGCTTGTTGCCTTTAGCGTCGATCTTGAGAAGATACATATCCGAGCTAGTGGCGCCTTTAGCTGTACCGAACAGTACATATCCGCCGTCTGTAGTCGGTTGAGAGGAGACGCAGGTCTCTTCGCCAGCTCCACCATAAAGCTTTTGCCATTCTTTTTTGCCGTCAGCATCGGTCTTGACGATATAAATATCTTGACCGTTCGCCTTGAATGAGCGGGTAGTTCCAAAGAGCATATAGCCACCATCCGCCGCGGGTTGCGCTGAATATATCACGTCATGCCGTTCGCCGTCGTAAATTTTATGCCAGAGTTTTTTCCCATCCGCGTCGGTTTTTATCATAACCGCCGCGAACCCCCAGCCGTTGGCGCCGAGCGCGCCGCTCTTCCCGAAGATAGCATAGCCACCGTCAGGCGTTGGGAGCAGATAATGCGCTTCATCCGTGGAGTTTTTTCT
>JAJRXV010000157.1 GCA_024276115.1 Deltaproteobacteria bacterium | reverse complement strand
TTGAGGTACTCCTACTGGAGCCAGACTAGACAAGAGAGCGCCTGATGTTGCCAACGCCGCGCCTGTTCTACCGATAGTATCACCTGTCATTGGGTGAGTTCCAGTAGGACCATTCTCGCTGTGGCAACCTTCGCAGAAGAATGATGTCGCACCGTTATCTCCTGGTGTAGGTGAATCTACAGCATCCTGGAAGAATTGAAGCAAGAGCTTTGAACCAGTTGCGTTTTTGTCTGGCTCTAACTCATGGCAAGACTCACATACAAGGTGCTCGCCAGCTGTAGTTGTTCCCCAACGAGACCAACCACCAGCAGCCCACTGACCTGTAGTAGCGTCAAATGGTGCTCCGCTCCAACCACTTGCCCATGTGATAGACGCAGAGTTTACATTACCCAAGAAGTGAGTACCTGTACCTGATTTCTGGAAGTCTGCCTCTGTAGCCCACTCATCACCTGAAGCCTGTGTAGGTGTGTTACCATCAACAATAGAACCTGTTCTTAACGCATAGTGACAAGCTTCACATGTAGCGCTTAATCCTGTGCTGAGAGCTAACTCACCAGCTTGTGTTGTCGCGCGACCGTTACCAGAAGGCAACCAGTCTTCGTCAAAACCAACACCAGGTGTTGTCCAGTTGTGAGCGCCGTTACCACCGTGGCAGTCACTACATGACAAGTAGCTATCGCCATCACCGATTTCACCATCACCACTACCTACTACACCCCAAGGAACTGTGATTGTAGTAGCTTGAGCCATTGTACCTGTTGGATGGTGTCCAGCCCATGAAGAACCGTGACACTGCTCACAAACACCTTGAGCGTCATCTCTAAGGATAAACTGTCCAGCGCCTTCTGCGCCAGTTGCGTTAATAGGACCAATCACATCATCACGAACAGGAGTAGTAGCTAAAAGTGCTCGCGCTGGGTGAGGCACATGACATGACTCACAAATTGGTACAGAACCAGTAGAACCGTTAACACGCTCTGGCCAGTTTGTAGGGAATGAAGCAACTGTTGTTGACGCGATAGTAGCGACAGCATCATCAATTGGGTGTGAATAATCTGTAGCGCCCGGGTTAGGTCTGTAAGGACCAGCGTACGCGGTACCATTGTTCATTATGAGGCTGAAATCTCCTGGTGTAGCGATCGCGGCTGTACCACCAGTGTGGCATGACTCGCAAAGACCATTTCTACCGTCAGTTACAGAACCATCAGCACTACCGTTAGCAGTATTTACGCCATTAATAGTTGCGATAGACTGTGGATACCCAAGCAGGTTAGTGTTAGGGTTGTAGTCAAACGCGGTAGTACCAACACCGATCGGATCAACCGATGGGTCAGTGTCATTCTGAACACCGTGAACAGCGTGACAAGTTACACAAACAACACCACCGTCAATACCAGTACCAGGAACTACAGAAGCTGAAGTCGCTGTGTGACGACCGAGGTTCCATACACCGAAACCATCAGTATAAGTAGTATCAACAGCGCCAGTTGCGTTATCAAAGAGCTGCGCGTAAACAGTAGCGAAAGGAACGATTGGTGAATCGTTACCAGTACCGTTCATCTCACCTGTTATGTCAGTACCAACTGGGTGTGAACCAAGGTTAGCAAGCTCTAAACCACCACCCCATGTTGTGATAGTGTCACCAGCGCCAATCCATCCAGTACCATTGTGAGCTCTGTTAAGGTGACACTGAATACAGAGGTCTCTGATGTTTACTCTCAGGAATGGTCTGTTAGCAGCGTTATCATGTACGTTGTGACATGTTGTACACTGAATCTGGTTAGCAGTACCTGTAAGAGGGTTAATTGGGTCATTTGCATCGGTATATGGGAGACCTGAAGGGATCAGATCATCAGTACCTGTGTTGTTAACATAGGCGTTTCCAACCATACCGTGCGAGCTAGCACCAAATACATAGTCCTGAGCTGCTCCTGCCTGTGCAAGAGTACCAGCACCGTAACCACCCGCACTAATGTGACAGGCAGCACACAAGGTACCAACTAATCCATGCAGAGTACCAACTCCACCACCACCAGCCTGATTAGCAGCCCACAATCTATCACCAGTAGACTTGTGAGGTATGTGACATACAGAACATGTACCAGTTTTGCCAAGAGAGGCAATCGCTGTAACATCATGAGGTGTGCCTACGACACCGGCCGCAAACGCGACGCTCGCGGCGACAGCTGTTGATAAAACAGCCATCAATAAAATATAACCAACTTTTCTCATTAATTCATCCTCCTAAATTTGTTTTCTACCATCAAAGGTTTAGTTTTAATGGCTTAGATTAATAAACCCTGAATATATGCCTGACAGTCCATTTCAGACACACTTCAGATAATAGACACCTCCCCTCTTTTGTATATTATAGTTATTTAAAATTTTAATCATACAGCTATAAAAAAGACTACTCTTCGGATTTATCCTTTGAGGCGTCCCAGATATCGTCATTTATCCATTCTCTAACCATAAAGCCTTTCATAGCGCCGACATATATCCACATTCTACCTTGCGAATCTATATTGAGCGCTGTTGGGAAGTTAAGTCCCTTAATCGATGACCTCTGTCCCTTTGCTTTCTCATCGGCAATCGCTTTTTTATCACCCATGTGATACATGTACTCGCCGGTCTCTCCGTTGAACACCTGTACTGTGTGCAACGCGCTGTCAGAAATAAGCACATCACCTTCTGGAGTAAATGCCAGACCGGTAATCGCCATAAACGCGCCGACAAAGTTTTTGGAACTTCCTATAGTGTAGAGAGCCTCACCGGTATCGATATCAACAACGAAAACCTTACGGGCTACAGAGCAACCAACATATAGTTTTTTATTTTTTTTATCCAGCAGCAAGTCAATAGGTCCTGGGAAAAACGCTATTTTTTCTTCCCCTGAGTCAGAGTCTTTTACAGTAAAATATCCGAGGAATTCTCCGGTATCTTTATCATACCTTTGGATAACACCAGATACTTTTTCAACAATATACACCTGACCATTATAGATGACAGAAGCGGCAAGCTTTGCAAACTTAAAAGGTCTATCCTCTCTTTTGTAGAATTTTAGAATTTCAGGGTCGTTAGGTAGTTGAGCTTTCGTGGAGTAAAGCAACGCCCCATTAGCGTCGTACGCGAACAGCGCCCCTCTAAGACTATCAGATACATATAAATTGTCGTCCTCATCTACACCGAGCTTAAATGGCATACCGAACTGCCCAGGCTTTGGTCCTTTCTCACCAACAGTTCTTATTCTCTCACCACGCTTGTCAAGAAAGGCGATTACGTGTCCCATTGGGTCAGTATAAACAATCGTTTCTTTATCGCTCAGCATAAGAGCTCCTGACAGTGCTACGATTTCTGTGGCGGATCCCAAAGGCTTGGCAACAAATACCAGTTTAGACCTTCTGATCTTCAGGATAAGATCCTTTGTGCCCCCTCCATCAACATCTTTATATGGGATAGCGACTGTCTCGATCTTTTCCATCGGACTCGTCCCACCGAACGCGTCCTTCGCGACGATAGTATAGTAGAATTTCTTTTGAGGTTTGCCGGATCCTCTAGTGACCTCATGCTCACTCTGCTTAACCTTGCTGTCAACATAACGTGTGTCTTCAGTCGAAGCCAACAGCTGGAAGTTTTCCGGCTTATCATCTTTGTTTTCTGATTTGTAAATATCATATATTTTAGCCATCTTAACCCCAGACCACCTTAGGTTAAGCGTATCGCCAAGAAACTGAGACTGGAAGCCTTTAGGCTGAGTCAACTTAATGATATCAATATTACCTTCTTTTGAGTGTGGACCCTCAGCGCCTGAAGCATCAACCGCCGTGACTGTGTACTTGTAAGCTCCACCCTCTTGTGGCGCCGGGGTGGTATATGGAGGCGCTGGCGCCTCACCAATCGGCTTGCCATTAACATAAACTTTGTACTTTACAGCTCCTGGCACCGGTATCCACATCAGCATGACACTATCACCGGCCAGCATTGGGAAGTTAGGCATATACATCGGCGCGGTCGGCGCGGCTAGTGAAAGTGACGCGACCGAAAGCATTATAACGACAAAAATAGGAACAACTAATCTTTTCAGGCTATTACACAACATATTCTCTCCTTTTTTTGTTATTGTCCGCTACAGACATCATTAATAAAAACTGATTTATTTTGAACAGTTACAAGATTTCTGCATTCACCCCTTTCACTTGTAACTTTCTATTTACAAGCGAATAGTCTAGCAAACTTATTCCCATAATTCAAACAGTTTTTTTAATAATAATACGCGAACTAACAATTGATAACGATGCAACAATCGTGCCAAAGAAACATACTCCGACTGGCATTGAAAACTCTAAAAGCTGAACCACTCAAACTGTTTTGTTTGACACAGGTGATGTGTGAAAAGACACTCCCCCCCCCTTAGGTGGATTGGGCAACATGCCCTTTAGAGTCGCGCGGGAGTCTTTATGACGAGAAAAATGGAGCGGACAACGGGGTTCGAACCCGCGACCCCAAGCTTGGGAAGCTTGTACTCTACCAGCTGAGCTACGTCCGCTTAGGTTGTATTTTAGCAAATTCACCTTTTTTGTCAAGCCTTGATTTCTTCCTTAAAAGCAATTTTATCACAGTTGACAGCCGCGAATTTAAGTGCTATATATAATGTGTAAGGAAAAATCCGTGGGAGGAGCTAAATGAAAAAGACAATTATCATGATATTGATGTTATCGTTTGGACTTACCGCTGTCTCGTGCGTCACAAAAAAAGAACGGCAGAAAAAAGCCCAGGAACTATTGAAAAAACGATGTATGCAGTGTCATTTTGATGACAGGATATACAAAAAGAGCTACACAGAAGAAGACTGGATTAATATTATAAACAGAATGATAAAAATCAGTGGCGATAGAGGCAATGAGCATAAAATACCTTATAAAGACGCGAAAGAGATCCTCATCCTCCTTCAGGAAGAAAGCGGAGAATAGGTATCAAGTTAGATGATATATAATATTTTTGTTTGGGCTTTATGGTTTGTCATCTCAATCACCCTCAGCTCGAGTGCGGCGATAGCGGGGCTACTTGACCCCTCTGGAAGGGCGGCGCATAATTGCGCGCGGCTCTGGGCGAAAGCGTTTATATTCACCAGCGGTGTTAAGGTCGAGATAACAGGCGCTGAAAACATCATCAAGGGTGGTTCTCAGATATTTATATCAAACCATCAGGGCTTTTTTGATATTTTTTCGATTACCGCTTTATTCCCGATCCAACTCAGGTGGATCGCGAAAAAATCCCTGTTTGACATACCGTTCATCGGCTGGGCTATGAGGGGAGCGCGCTACATAAGTATCGACAGAGATAACAAGAGGAGCGCGATAAGGAGCATTCAGCACTCTCTCAAAGTACTAAATGAGGGATATTCCGTGGTTATCTTCCCTGAGGGCACAAGAACAGAAGACGGAAAGCTATTACCCTTCAAACGCGGTAGCCTGATATTGATAAACAAAGCGACAGCCCCAATAGTACCAATTACGATATCAGGGAGTTACAAGATAATAAAACCGAATCAGATGCGTATCAACCGGGGAACTATACGGATAAAAATCGATAAACCCATTTATACTGAAAATATGACTAAAGAGGACAAAAGCGGGCTTTTGGAGCAGATCAAAGGCAACATTCAGAAGAACCTCGATGAGTTAGACGCTCAAGAGGCTTCAACCCAAAAACTTACCGCTTAAAAATATGTATGAAGCTAAATGATATAATCGGACATAATGAGCAGGTCGAGCACATGGTGAAAGCTTTCAGGAGCGGAAGGCTCGCTCACGCCTATCTCTTTTACGGTCCAGACGGTATCGGAAAGAAAAGCGCGGCGCTGGCTCTGACCAACTTCGTCTTCTGCGAAAACAACGCCGACGGTGACGATTCATGCGGCTACTGCGCGGCGTGCAGAAAACTAGAAGCGGACAACCACCCTGACCTGATTACTGTGCGACCGGATAAGTCCTGGATAAAGATCGACATGGTGCGGGAGTTGCAAAAGAAACTGCACTTCGGAAAATATGACGCGGACTTTAAGTTCTGCATAATCGATGACGCGGACAGGATGCGTGTCGAGGCGGCAAACGCCCTCCTGAAGACGCTTGAGGAGCCATCAGCCAATACGATAATAATCCTAGTCACCTCCAAGGTGAACATGCTCTTACCGACGATAGTGTCGCGATGTCAGAAGGTGCGCTTTAACCCGCTCACCACCGGTGAGGTGAAGGGAGAGCTGATAAGACGCTATGCCCTCGGTAACGAGGATGCGGACATTATCTCTACGTTTTTGCAGGGGAGTTTCGCCAAGCTGACTACCGATGATTTCAGTACTATAATAGAGTTACGGCAGAAGCTCGCGAAACAAGTGCGGGATATATCGCTCAACAATCTCTCCGGTATCATAAAATTCAGCGCGGATCTCGCTTCATCAGACAAGGATCTGCTGGTGGAGACTGTCGAGATAATCAAGACGTTTTATCGTGACGCGGCAATGTTAAAATCCGGGGTGGATGACCTCATAAATAAAGATATAAGAGATGAGATACAGAAGATGGCTCAGGCGGTGACGCTCGATGAGCTGTTTGAGAAGATAAATATTATGAACCAGATACAACGCTCGATCATGGGAAATGTAAATAAAAAACTCGCTATGGAATCTATGTTGATCGAGTTAAGCGCGTAAAGTCAGGGAGAGGCATGGCGCCTCATTAATTCCTGACTCACTACACTGAAAGAGGATTAAAAATGGAGTTGATAAGAGTAAAAACAGGTTGCAATTGCAGCGTTGACTGGGCGGACTCATCAGACGTTGATGTCGCTCTAGGGGATAGCGTTGTGATCGATACAAAGCAGGGGCCGAAGCTCGCGGTTGTAAAATCACAACCGTTTGACCGTGAAAAAACAAAGAAGATGGTGGTACACAAGGTTCTGAGGCTGGCGACCGATGAAGACCTCGAAAAATTCGAGGAGCTGAAAGGTCGTCGGAAAGAGGCTCTAATTCTATGTTTAGAGCGTATAAAAGATCACAAGCTCGTCATGAAGCTCGTCGATGTAGAATTCCTCATCGATGAAAGTAAAGCTATATTTTACTTCACCGCCGATGGGCGTATAGACTTTAGAGAGCTGGTAAAAGACCTTGCGCACCACTTCCACACGAGGATCGAGATGCGGCAGATAGGTGTCCGCGATGAGGCTAAGATGGTTGGCGGTCTCGGAAATTGCGGCAACTCATTTTGCTGTTCATCATTTCTTAAAAATTTCGAGCCGGTGTCGGTCAAGATGGCGAAAGAGCAGAACCTGGCGCTCAGCCCGATGAAAATATCCGGTGCGTGCGGCCGCCTTATGTGTTGCCTCGCGTACGAGCACAAAACATACGTAATGCTAAAAAAGAAACTGCCTTCATGCGGTAAAAAAATCTCAACGGATCACGGCGATGGCAAAGTCGTACGCCTTGATGTATTGGGCGAAAAAGTACTTGTACGCTTAGATACCGGTGATGAAGTGACATGCGACCTTGAAGAGATAGACCGGAATAAGGAGGGCAGATGACAAAGCGATTTTATGTAACTACACCGATTTATTACGTGAATGACGTTCCGCACATCGGACACGCTTACACGACGATCGCGTGCGACGCTCTTGCCCGCTACAAACGCCTCATGGGATACGACGTCTCCTTTCTGACCGGTACTGATGAGCATGGACAGAAAGTAGAGAACGCCGCTCACGCTAATAACGAAACTCCGATACAGCTCGCCGATAGAGTTGTACGGCGATATGAGGAGCTATGGGAAAAGCTGAACATCTCGAATACCGATTTTATTCGAACCTCCCAAGAGCGCCACAAAAAAGTAGTACAAAGTATATTCGAAAAACTAGAAGCCGCCGGGGATATTTACCTCGGTGAGTATGAGGACTGGTACTGCACCCCATGCGAGACTTTCTGGACAGAGAAACAGCTTGACGACGGCAACTGCCCGGACTGCAAGCGCGCGACGCAAAAGCTGAAGGAGGAGAGCTACTTTTTCAGGATGTCAAAGTACCAGAAACAGCTTGAGGAACATATAGCGAACAATCCGGGGTTTATCGCCCCAAAATCCCGCGCGAACGAGATAAAAAGCTTTATCAAAGAGGGGTTGCGTGACCTGAGCATAAGCCGCACGACTTTTTCGTGGGGGATACCTGTGCCGGGCAACGACAGACATGTGGTATATGTCTGGTTTGACGCACTTACGAACTACCTTACCGGGCTCGGTTATGGACAGGACAACGAGAAGTTTGACAACTTCTGGCCGGCGGACGTTCACGTTATCGGTAAAGATATCCTAAGGTTCCATACGGTTTACTGGCCTACATTCCTCTTCGCAGCCGGTATAAAGCCGCCGAAGAAAGTGTTCGCTCACGGCTGGTGGACTGTCGAAGGGAAAAAGATGAGCAAATCACTGAAAAACGCCGTGGAACCGAAGCTACTCGCTGATACTTACGGTGTCGATCAGTTACGTTACTTTATGTTGCGTGAAGTGCCGTTCGGACTCGATGGCGACTTCTCCAAGGGCGCCCTCGTCCACAGAGTAAACAGCGACCTCGCCAACGACCTCGGCAACTTATTCAGCCGCTCATGCGCTATGGTGGTAAAATACTTTGACGGCGTGATCCCTGAGGTAGACCAAATCACCGAGAAGGAAAAAGAGCTAATCGCGAAAAAAGATGAAGTGTACAAAAAAATCGAGACGCTTATGGAAAGTCTTGAGTTCAGTAAAGCTCTGGCGACTATTTTTGAGCTGGTGGCGATGGCAAACAAATATATAGTCGAAATGGAGCCATGGACACTCGCGAAAGACGAAAAGATGACCGCGCGGCTCGGTACGGTGCTTTATTCTCTGCTTGACATAATCAGGATCATCGCGCTCTTTTTGTACCCGTTTATACCGGACTCATCGCTCAAGATACTCGCGCATTTCGGGGTGGCGGACGAGCTGAAAAAAGATGAACTCGAATACGACTGCGATTTTGGCGGAATCGTTCCGGGCACGAAGATAACCAGACCCGAGATACTCTTCCCACGGATCGAACTGAAAGAGGAGGAAGCATGATGCTTCACCCATTCATGTTAGAATTATCTAAATATTACAAATAATTGACAAATCAAGCTTGGCGAAGGCTTTTATCATAGGAGTGGATTATGTTTGTCGATTCTCACGCGCACCTGCAACTGCCTCACTTTAAGGATGACTTAGAGCAGGCGATCAGCAGGGCTAAAGACGCGGAAATAGAAGCTATAATGCTTGTCGGCTCAGACGAGGCGGACTCGCTGGCAGGGGTACTGCTCGCCGCCGGGCACGATTTTATGTACGCCAGCGTCGGTATCCACCCGCATGACGTAAAGAACGCTGACGACAACACTTATAATAACATCAAGAAGATGGTGCGCGACCACACCGTACACGCTTACGGTGAGATCGGGCTCGATTTTTTCAAGAACTACTCGCCCCGCGACACGCAGATTGAACACTTTGAGCGACAGCTAGACATTGCTGACGAGCTGTCATTGCCTCTTATCATACATATCCGGGACGCTTACGACGACTCATACAACATATTGAACCAAAAGAAAGATAAGCTGAGAAATGGCGGGGTTATCCACTGCTTCTCATCTGATTACAAGAACGCCGCTAAGTTTATCGACCTCGGCTTTCATATCTCTTTTTCAGGGACTATAACATACAAAAAATCTACCGAGCTGGTGGAGACCGCCCGAAAGATATCTATCAATGATACACTGATCGAGACTGACGCGCCATACCTCTCACCGGTACCGTACCGGGGGAAGAGGAACGAACCCGCTTATGTAAAAGAGGTGGCGAAGTTTATCGCTGAGATAAACGGCTTGAGCGTTGAGGATGTCGGCAGGATAACATCGCGGAATTTTTACGATCTGTTCAGGATAGAGTCTCCGATGAACGATACGAAGATAACCTATAAGATCAGGAACTCGCTATATATCAACATGACGAACCGATGCACGAACAGTTGTACTTTTTGCGCGCGGGAGAACTCGTATGTCGTCAAGGGGCATAACCTGCTGCTCGGTTCAGAGCCGACAGTCGAACAGATCATAAGCCTTATCGGCGATCCGACCGAGCATGATGAGGTCGTCTTCTGCGGATACGGTGAGCCGCTGATACGGCTTGACGCTGTGATAGCGGTCGCCCGCTACGTGAAGGAGAGGGGCGGCAAGGTACGCGTGAACACGAACGGTCAGGCAAACATGATACATAAGAAAAATATCTTAGAGTCATTGAGGGGGCTTGTTGACGCTATATCGGTGAGCCTTAACTCTGATAAAAGTGAACAGTACAACGAGATCTGTCATTCGATTTTTGGTACGGGTAGCTACAATGAAGTAAAAAGCTTTATCTTGCAGGCAAAAGATGTTATACCTGATGTTACTGCCTCTATTGTTGAGCTACCCGGTGTCGATGTCGCGGCGTGCAGAAAGATAGCCGAAGAGGAACTCGGGGTCAACTTCAAGGTAAGAAAATTCAATGTCGTAGGTTGATTATGTCATAGATACTCACTAAAATCGAAGGTTTTATTATTGAGCTGGGTAAAGCGTATAAAGCGACGCAGTTTTACCCTGAGGGACACCCGGCGCTAAAAGCGGCGATAAAAAAAGTCCTCGTCTATATGGAAAACATAGCTGGTGAGGCGGAAAACGTCAATCTCTCCATATCAAAGGCCGGATTTGATTTCGCCGGACAGATAATCAATCGTGAGTCAAAGGGACTGAATGTCTTCTCCCGGGAGTTTTTCCAGAGAAATATTAAGCTAATATCTTTTTCGAGGCACCTTTCTATAGAAGAGCTGGTGCATTTTTTGCAAACCCTCGGCGACGACCCAAAGAAGGTACGTGACGCGGGCGGGATTGAGCGCGTTTTAGCAGGTCTTGGAGTCAAAAACATCACAGCTAACGAGGTTGACTACGAGACAATACTTGAGCAAATACGCCTTGAGGAGCGCACTGAAGAGGAGATCGCAGCTGAAGAACCGGCCGATTTGCTAGACAATCTGCTTGAACAGCCGAAGCAAAAAGAGGAGCTGTTCGGTGAGGTTTTTGAGGAGTTGCACTCCACTGAAGAGAAGGAAGCGCTCTCTGACCTGAAGGATGTTTTCATCTCTCACAAAGACATATTTGACATACTGCTCATCCTCCTAACCGAAAAGAACGAAGTCGAATACACAAAAAACCTGAACAACCTCGTTAACCTGTGCCACCACGTAAAAGGGGAGCGCCGTAACGAGACTATTTTGAAGATCACCTTTTTTCTCGCGTTACTCTCTAGGCTCTCGAAGCCGCCGTTTTATAATCACAAAGCACTGGTGATCAGCAAACAGGTAGAACTCTCAACAATAGATATAATCACCCTGGCGATTGACAAGATGACCGCCGGAGTTGACAAAAACCGTGAAAAATCTATGCTATTCTTCTGGAACCTCGGGGAGGAGTGTATCGGCACGCTTTTTCACTACCTCGCTCAGAAGGGCGACCTCAATACACGCCACATAATATCAAACATTGCGGCGATGTTCGGGAAGAAGGCATATACTCAGATCGAGCCGTGGCTGACCGACAACCGCTGGTATGTGGTTTGCGGCGCGGTTGCGGTGATCGGAAATATAGCGCACGAGGCCGGGCTGAAATACCTGATACCGATGCTAGAATATGAGGATATAAGAGTAAAACGAGAGACTGTAAAAGCGCTCGGGAACATAAGAGATACTGAGTCGCTGAATTTATTGACATTAATCATAAAGTCAGAGGACCCTGATCTGATAAAGCAGGCGATAATCTCACTTGGGAAGCTACAATTTGAGGTCGCTATCCCTGACCTGATAAAACTGAGCAAATCGGGTGTATTTATTAAGAATAATCTCGATATCAGAAGAGCCGCCGTTACAGCTCTCGGGAAGACCGGCTCTGTTACAGCCATCCCGCCTCTTCTCAACATTCTTAGAGATATCAGCTTCTTAAAGAAAGAAGAAAATGACGAGCTGCGGATTCTAGCGGCGAAGGCAATCGGTGAAATAGGTGGAGAGGAAGCAGTGCAGGCGCTTGAAATAGCTAGCAACTCTCACAAACCGATTATTCAGAACGCATGTAAAAAGATGCTTGAAAAAGTGATCGAAAAAATAAAAGAAGACGAGCTATACTACTAAAATGAGTGATAACGCGGAAAAAGCAATAAAACTGTTTATATCGATTTCGAAGGGCGCGCAGCTATATCCAAAAACGCACCCTGGTGTCCTCACTCCCCTTAACACGCTCTCAGAAATAATTCGAGAACTGCACGAGACTCAGAATATTCTCCAGTTTGGCATTGCCGATGGACGTTTATTCTTTGAGGACCATGTGTTCTTTGACGAAAACAGCGCGACTACACAGCTTACAAATTTCTTAGAGGGTAAAAACATAGAATCAGTCGGAATATCAAAGGGTTTTGAGAACAACGACCTATTCGCTTTTCTAAAACTGCTTTCCCTCACTGATCCTGCTTTATCTGAGGTCGGCACGCTCCGACAGTTGCTAGAAGACGATGGTATCAGTAGCATCACGATCAAATATGTCGATGAAGAAGAAGACATAAACGAAAGAGCGAAAAAAGCTTATGACGACGCTGTGCAGCACGTTGCGAATATATTTCAGGAAGTTCGGATGGGTGGAATACCGAAAATAGAAAATACCCGCAAAGTCGTCGATGAGATCATTGACGTTATCTTCACCGACCACAGCGCCATGCTCTGCCTGACAATGATAAAAGCCTATGATGATTACACTTTTAACCACTCGGTTAATGTAAGCATACTGGCGACCGCGATCGCTAAAGCGCTAGAGTTAGATGAAAAAACTGTGAGTGAGATCGGTACCGCCGGCCTCCTCCACGACATAGGGAAGACCAAAACCGATAAAGCTATCATAAAAAAACCAGGGAAGCTGACCAACTCAGAGTTCAATGAAATCAAGCGGCATCCTGAGATCGGCGCGGATATACTGCGCAAAATGCCGGGTTTGAGCGAAAACATTGTCAATACGGTTTTTGAGCACCATATCCATTATGACAAAAAAGGGTATCCTAAGGTCTCTGCCGATTTCAAGCTCCATAAGTACTCTACCCTCATCACAGTCGCCGACACCTATGACGCGATCACGACTCTGCGCTCATATCAGGCGCCGGTGACACCTAAGGACGCGATAGATACCATGATCCGGCTTGAGGATAAGTGCTTCGAAAAGGAAGTACTCCGAAAATTTATAGATATTCTCGGGGTCTACCCGACCGGTTCGTTCGTCCGACTCGACACGAACGAGATCGCGCTGGTGACAAAACAGAACCCGAATGACCCGATGGCGCCGACAGTCAAAATTGTGATCAACAGTGACGGCAACAAACTCATCGACGTTCAGGAGGTCGATCTGAGCGACACCGCCAGAAACGCCAAAAAAAGATTGATCGCGTCGGCAGTTGACCCGGCCTTCATCGGCATCAATATTACAGATTATATTTAGTACCAGTACGGTTATCGACCTTACTACGGAGGTTTTATGACGCAGGCAAAACTTGACGCGCCATTAAGAGTTTATTGGGAAATCAACTACGGGAACTCCACCGGTGAGGCGCGCCTGACTCAAGCCGAACTTCTCAATGTGGCGGATATAATTATTGCAGGGAGACCTTTTTACCTGAACCTCGGGGAGGATATCCTCAACTATAATCGTCTCGACGAACTGCTCGGGCGGTTTTCAGGAAAAGGGATTCAGGTATCGCTATCGTCATCGACCCTGATCGATGACGCTGAGAGCATAAGTTTCTTAAAAAAGCATAAGCTTGACTTCCTCGAACTCAAGCTCGACCCGCATATTGACGCGATAAATAGTGATCCCGGCTATTTGAAAAAAATCGCCACGACGCTGAAAGTTTATTCGTCCATCACCAAAAAAGTATGCCCCTCACTTATGATTAACGCGGATAACTACACGATGTTACCTGAAATTATGGACTTCTTAGCCGAACAGGGGATAAAATACTTCAAGATGCCGAATACCGTTATTAACGAAAGTACTCTCGACAAACTGAAGAATACCCTTCTTCGCGCTGACGATATCATGAGGTTGAAAGAAATACTGAGAGATAAAGTCGCCGACTACAAATCAAATATTCACTTTTTTATACATGATTTATTTATCTTTAAGATATTCTTCCCGACTGAGGAGGAGAGCAAACTGCGGGCGGAATATGGTGGCTGTCAGGCGGGGAACGCGCTCAGCTACATTGACCAGAGTGCCGATCTTTACTTCTGCTCAGCGTTGCATGTCAGCTTCGGCAACCTCCTTGCGGACGATATAAAAATGCTTTTTAAGAGCGATAAACGTAACGAGGTCAAACAGTTGATCGATGAGGACTTCCCTGAAAAATGCACCAGTTGCCTCGATTTTAAAGAGTGCAGGGGCGGCTGCCGCGGGGTTGTTTATCACCTCAACGAGTCATTTGCCTGCGTCGATCCGCTCTGCCCTTATATTGACGAATAAACTGTTATTCGCGAGTTGCTACCCAATCATCCCAGCGCATTCCCGCATCGCCAGCGCGTCATTCCCGAGGTAGTAATCGGGAAAACAGGACTAGAATATATTGAGCGTAGCGAACAAAAACTGTTCTGGATAATGGGATGTTTTGAGCCTGGATCCCCGATACAAACTCTCGGGGATGACGTTGTGGGGCACGTGAATAACAACACATGAATAACCAGTACTGGTTTTCGCCTGAAGGCGAGGATTTTCAGATCCCAATAAAGAGACAATAAAGGAGAAACATGCAGGTATATTTTGATAACGCGGCAACATCATTCCCAAAACCCGAATCGGTATACACCACTGCCGAGCATGTTATGCGGCATGTCGGCGCGAACCCGGGTCGCGCGGGACACAAGATGGCGATCGACGCCAGCAGGTACATCTACGACGCGAGAGTTGAGCTGGCTGAGCTATTTAACGCCGAGGATGAGAAGAATATCATCTTCACCGGCAATACAACCGACTCACTCAACCTCGGTATAAAGGGGCTCTTGAAGAGTGGCGACCACGCTATAACAACATCGATGGAGCATAACTCTGTCATCCGCCCTCTTCACAAACTGACTCACAGCGGCGTGACATATACTCAGGTGCAATGCTCTGACAAGGGCGACCTTGATCCGTCCGACCTTGAAAAAGCTATTACGAAAGACACAAAACTTATTGTTATTACACATGCTTCTAACATCTGCGGAACCATAATCGACATCGAGGCGGTCGGAGAGATCGCGCGCGGGCACGGCATCACTTTTATGGTGGACGCCGCGCAGACCGCGGGTGTGCTAGACATTGACGTGCAAAAGCTGAAGATAGATATGCTCGCCACCGCCGGCCACAAGTCGCTGTTCGGACTCCAGGGCACTGCTGTGCTGTATATCCGTGACGGAATTGAGATTAACACCGCGAAGGAAGGCGGTACCGGCAGCTACTCTGAGGCGCTCGATCAGCCCGAAGACCTACCGGACAAATTTGAGAGCGGTACTCTAAACACTCCCGGAATCGCCGCGCTTGGCGCCGGGGTGAAATTCATCCGCGAAATAACTACAAAAAAAATCCGCGAGCATGAGCAACAGCTGCTGGCACGGACGTTAGATGGTATGAAAAAAATCGATGGAGTGACCCTCTACGGTCATAGTGATCCGCGAAAGCAGACGAGCGTTGTCTCCTTCAACGTCGATCACCTCACGTGCTCTGAGGTCGGACATCTGCTCGACTCAGAGTTCGGGATCATGGTGCGGGTCGGCGTGCATTGCTCCCCGGCAGGGCATAAAACGCTCGGCACCTATCCTCACGGTACTGTTCGCGCCAGCCTCGGGTACTTTAATAGTGCCGACGAGGTCGACTATTTTATCCGCTCACTCACGAAAATCGCAGGCAAGAGGTAAAAATGAACTACAAGAGTATTCTGAGAAAAGATGAAAAAATACTACATGTTGCCAAGCTTTCCGGCGTTGTGGTACTCTTCCCTGCGATAATCGCACTCGTCCTGGCGCTCAGCAAGTATCTGCTCGACCCTGAGCTCGGGGCTAATTATATGCTGATATATAATATCATTACCGGTATGTTCGCCGCGTATGCGATGTTAACGCTTCTGCTTATCAAAAACACGCGCTGGGTTGTCACGAATAAGCGTATGATTATTCAGACCGTCGCGTTTCGGGTGCATTGCCGATTTACGGAGCTGCCGGATATTACTCAGGTATCATACTATCAGACGCCGTTCGGAAGCAAGCTCGGTTATGGCGCTGTAAGGGTTATCTATTCAGATAGCGAGGATAAAAGCAAAGAGCATTACCACTTCTTGAAGCATATTAAAAAGCCGATTGAATTTGTCGCGACTCTGCAATTCGCGATGGAGGTACATTAAGCTGTTTAAACTGTCGTCCTGAATTTGAGGCGCGTCCCTTAAACTGTCATCCTGAATTTATTTCAGAATCTATTGCGCTACGCTAGCTCTGATTTCAGTATCAGCCGCTGTTCTTGAATATCGCATCCAGTTTAGAGATAAGCTGGTCAAGCTCGATAGGCTTTGTCAGGTACGCCTTCGCGCCGAGGTTGATCCCTTCCGCGACACTTTTAACGTCACTTTTCGCAGTCAAAAAAATCACCGGAACGTCCTTAGTCTCCTTACGGTTTTTCAGCGCCATAAGCATTTTGAGACCGTCAAGCTTCGGCATCATTATATCGGCCAGCAGCAGATCAGGTGCGATAGCCTCTATTTCCTTTATTACCTCGAACCCGTTTTCGAAAGGGAACACCTCGTATCCTTCCTTTGTGAGCGCGTTCGTTATCAGCATCCTTATATTCTGGCTGTCATCAACCACCATTATCTTCTTTTTCACACCTGCCTCCTTCATAAGTACCACTTATATATAACGTACCACAATTACTGTATATTGCAAATTTAAAAGCGTAGATCGCCGTTCCCGCCAGCTTTTATGATGTCACAAGTCTTATATACGCATCGATTATCTGCTCGCCGTAGAAGAGGTAGATAACCGCGGCGCCTGCCAAAAACGGTCCGAACGGTATCAAATGTTGAGAGTCTTTTTTGACGAGCATCGTGTACGGAATTCCGTATATAGCGCCGATGACAGAACTGCCGAAGACTATGAAGAACACTGACTTAATACCGAGAAACGCGCCGAGCATAGCAAGTAGCTTCACGTCACCGAGCCCCATCCCTTCCTTCTTTCTGATGAGGTAATACCCACCGGCGATGAGCAGAAAAAAGCCCGCGCCTGATGCCGCGCCGATCATAGAACTCTTGAGCGACACGCCCGGTAAAAGCCCCAGCTCAGCGTGGAAATATGAAAGGACAAGCCCTATCGCTATCATCGGGTACGTGATAATATCGAAGATCAAATAGTGGTCTATATCGATGAATGTTATCGTAATAAGTGTCGCGATGAAGAAGAAATAAATCAACGTGGCATAAGAAATTCCGAATTTCAGAAGTACTAAAATTGCGAAAATACCGGTGATAAATTCGACGATCGCATAACGTGGTGAGAATGGCGCCTTGCAGTTGCGACACTTGCCCCGAAGGATCAAGTAGCTGAAAACAGGGATGTTATCATACGGTTTTATCAGTTGTTTACACTTCGGACACGATGACGGCGGCGTAACAATCGAGAGTCCCTCGGGCAAACGGTAGATGCAGACGTTCAAAAAGCTGCCGACACACGCACCGAAAGCAAAGACAAACGCGATGACAACAGGATGATAAATAGCGGCTTCCATCATTTTCCACCCCGCTTTCCCCAGTGCAGTTTTGTGCGCAGGATCTCATAATATGTTTTGTCGAAGGCCTGAATCAGCTTGACCTTTTTCTGATATCGCTCGATTATCACTTCATTTTGGTATTCGAGGCAATCGCTCACCTGCCCATCGAGCGTGAGTTGCACCTCATTGCTTTTGGAGAGGACGCGGATTTTCACCACCGAATCACCCGGAACGACAATCGGGCGCTGTGTCAAAGTGTGCGAGCATATCGGCGAGATTATCATGCAGTCTACGCTCGGGTAGACGATCGGCCCACCGGCGGAGAGCGAATACGCTGTGGAGCCGGTCGGGGTCGCGACGATCAGCCCGTCGGATTTATAAATCGATACGAGTTTATCGTTTATCGAGAGTTCAAGCTCTATGAGGCGGGCGAGCGAGCGTTTGTTGATAACGATATCGTTGAGTACTTTGTAGCTCTGCAACACCCCGGCATGATTGATCTTTGAGCATAACGTCGTGCGCGGACTCACGCTGTAATCGCCCTTTAGCACGCGCTCTAGCGACGGGTACATGTTGGCGAGCGAGATCTCGGTAAGGAACCCGAGCGAGCCGAGGTTCACCCCCAAGATAGGGACGTCATAGTCGATTACGCTCTTTGCCGCCGAGAGCAGCGTGCCATCCCCCCCGAGAGAGATGAGCAGGTCGATATCGTTGTATGAAATGTCAGCAGTCTCGATGCTTCTGCATGTAGCGCAGACGATCGAGTCATCGATCGCGTAGCACTCTATTTTTTTGGCTGAGAGAAATTCACTGAGCTGGTTCGCTTCTTTTCGCGCTTTTGTGCTCTTTCTTTTAGCAACAATCGCAATCCGTTTAATTGGCGCACGTTTCATAAGTCACATTAGCCTCTGTGGATCAAGGTTGATTATCTTAGCTTTTTTCGGAACCTTCAGGTTGAAGAGTTTTCGGCTCACTTTTCCGTTTATTTTAACATCTTCATACTCGACATCAATCCTCGTGTCGAGCATCGGGAACTTGACAGCGATGCTCATCGGCATTAGATGCCCGTCGAACTCCTTAAAATCAGAGTATTTTATCATAGCTTTAAGCTCGTCATAGTCGTCAAATACCGCGCACTTCTTAATCACTTTGAGCGCGGGGTCAAACCAGAGCTCCCTTTTAGAGCCATCAACGCCATAAAAATATATCTTGTAAACATTCGTATCTTCAAGGAACTTTATTTTAAATTTGTCGCCATCATGTTTCCTGACATCCCCAAGAAGGAAGTCAGAAAAATCACTGATTGAAATATCAATCGGCAGTATTTTCTGAATGTTTTCAACCGTGTTCCTGCCTTTGTAGTACTTTTTATCATTAGGTACGTATATGGCGAAGCGGTCTTTTTTTGAGGCGAGGAAGAATATCGCCTTGCCGAAGAGTGATGTGAAACCTTCGAGCCGGAGCGAGTCCGGACGCGCGATAACGATATTTCCGGTCGCGCTGTCAGTCTTATCAGAGCCGGTGATCATCAGCTTGCCGCTACCGGTGAAGGTTTTGACTTTTGCGAGTCTATCGCCGATTATCTTAATATAATCCTCATCGGTGGCGTAGCTCACATTGGTGAGCTTGTCTGGCGCGTCCACTGTTTCCATCGGCTTGGGCGGTTTTACGGTTAAGCATGAACACCCCCCAAAAAGCGTTGCCAATGCGCAAAGCAGTAAAAAGTTAATTATGGTAGAAGAATTTTTCTTTATCAATGAGAAGTTATTTCCTCTCATTTTTTATTTTGTTGAGTTTATTCAACAGGTTTTCATTCTTGTTCTGAGATTTCTCCAAAGCCTTTTCGTACACTTTGATCGCCTCATCCTTCATATTGAGTTCATTATATACATCACCGAGATGCTCAATGATAATCGGGTCTTCTGGCGCGAGTTCGACCGCCCTTTCAAGCATCGACTGCGCTTTTTTCAGATCGCCTTTCCTGAAATACAACCATCCAAGGCTGTCAGTAATATAGCCATCGCCGGGCTTGAGAGTTAACGCCTTGTTAATGTATTCCTCAGCCAGCCCGAGTTTTTCGCCACGGTCAGCATAAGTATAACCGATATAATTCAGAGCGTTAGCGTTTTCCGGGTCATATCGTAGTACTTTGTTCATCTCAACGAGGCTTTTGTCGGTATCACCGAGTTTGTCGTACATCACCCCGACTCTAAAGAGGAAATAGATATTCTCCGGCTCCTCCTCAAGAGCGTTGTTAAGTGTATCGAGCGCCAATTTGAACTTATTGGCATCCTCATAAATGGACGCTAGAATACCATAAAGTCTGACTCTCTGGTCAGGCATAGTTTCGATAAGCTCACTAATCAGAGCAATAGCCTTTTCATGCTTCTTCTGTCGGTCATATATTATGGCGAGCCTGATCTGCGCGTCTACGAAATAAAGAGAAGATGTATCAGGAATCGACTTAAAAAGCCCGATAGCTTCATCAAAATCTTTCTCCTCCTCGTAGATCATACCGAGGTAATACCTCGCTTCATAACTTGTGCGCTTGAGAATGACGGCCTTCTTCAGCTCTGACTTCGCCTGCTCAAAATCACCCATTTTATAGTATATCAGTGCGATCTTGATCTTTAGGTCAACATCACCGCGGGAGTACTTGTTCATAGTCTTGTAGAATTCAAGCGCCTTATCGAAATTGTTCTGCCTTACGTATATCTGCGCGAGCCGCTCCATTATCTGAGTGTTATAAGAGTGAAAGCTGATCACTTTCTCATAAACGCTTATAGCTTTATCTTCCTTCCCCAGAAACTCGTACAGCAGACCGAGGTCACTGAGTGCGGTCTCAAAGTACGGCTTGATCTCCACTGTTTTCTCGTAGTACTCGATCGCTTTATCGTACTCCTTTATTTTGCGGTAAGTCTTGGCGAGATAGTAGTTAGCCATGAAGTGGTATGGGTCAGCCTCGAGGATCGATTCGAGTAGCTTGATCGCCTCACCATTGTTGTTGTTGTCATAGTGGATCGTACTCAGGAGCAGAGCCGCCTCAGTATCATCCGGGAGAATCTTGAGCAGTGTCTCAAACTCGTTGACCGCCATCTCTTTTTTGTTCAAAAAAACATAAATCAACCCAAGCCGTCTGTGCGCTTCGGGGTAATCAGGATCAATCTCGATCGCCTTTTCGCAATACTTGATCCCCTCTTCATACGAGCGTTTCAATGAGCTTAACTCCGCCATCTTAGTGAGGAGGTAAGGCGACCTCGGATCAATATCCACCGACTTTTCAAGCTCAACAAGCGCTTCATTTATCATACCATTTTTCTCATACGACTGAGCTATCATAAAATGGTAATATGCCGATGCCATCTCATCATTTTGAGCAAATATTTCAGCTTCAGCGTTTGCGGAATCACCCGAACTACCCGCGACCGCTTCTTTCATGAGGTCATGAAAATACACGCCCCCGAATAAAAACGTTAATAATATCAACAACAACACACTAAAGTTGTTTGACCTGAACCTTTGATTTCTTTTTGCTTTTTTCATGTCGCACCTGCTTAAATTTAGAATAGACCTACAATTGAATTATATCACACCGGGGTGACTATTGCAAGTATTTAAAGCTGTCTAATCACTAATGGGAGTGTTGCCAAATAGACAAATTTACATATTTTCAAAAAAGCTGTCACCGTAAATACCTGTAAAAAGGGGGGGGCTACTAACGGGAGTTTAGGGGGAATTCCCCCTAGATTGTATTGGGAAACATGCCCCTAATGTATTGTTTATACAAGATTTTGTTGTATTTCAACTGCAAACTACCAGAGAATGAGACGGCGCGACAGAGAGAAAGCTACTTGCAAAAAAAAAGTCCCACCACCCTTGACTATCAATCAAACCTGCTATATAATTTAATTGATCTAACTTCTGCACGGGCTATTTATTATTGCCGTCGCTCCAAACTTGAGGCGCGCCACTCGCGCGGAAGTTATATCTATTTATTTGGGTTTCTGGTTCCTGAAATAAATTCAGGACACCAGAGTTAGAGACTCTGCAAGTCTGTTCGAACTACCTAAAATGAGGGCGTTATGAGTGTAATTGATTTTTATGAAGCACGCGGACGAATTCAAAGCAAGCAGCTACAAAAGCTGGGGGACGCTATTTCACGCAGGTTAAGCCACTTGTCTACCGAGAAGCTGTTCGAGGAATATATGATCTACCGCGACTCCCTAGAAGACACGAATGCCGCTGTCGAGGATAGCGCGAATGCCGACAATCTGCTATATCTGTGTGAAATTATGATGGAAGTCGTCTCTCGTGGACTGCTTGAAGATTTTAACGAGCGGTTTTAACCATCAACCAACTCTTACAAAAAGTACTTTAAAAGAGCCCTCTTCAGGTAGCCGAAAACATTGTGTTTTCTGTGCGGAGTTTTGTTCTCGAGCAGAATATCGAGCAGGTGGCGAACATCTCCTAAATCTCGCAAGATATTGTTGCAACCCGCGCAATAAGTGATCACCGTACCGCTGACCTCCTCACGCCTCTTCTTGAGCCAGCTATCCTTATACTTTGGTGTAACGTGGTTGGTAGCGCCCCCTTCACCGCAACAGAGCGTTTTTTCGCCGGAGTGTTTCAGCTCCTTGACCGGCACACCGCTCTTTGAGAGGAGTTCACGCACTTCTGTGATTATATCTTTGTCAAACCGGACTGTGCAGGGGTCTATGATATGAGCGTCACTGCTGATATCGTGCTTAGCCTTTATGCCGCTGAGCCGCTCGTATACCATACTCACTTTTATTCCTGGTAGATGCTCCCGCAATGTCACGAGACAGCTCGGGCAGAGAGTGATTATCTTCTTGATGCCGCGCCTGCTGAGGTTGCCCTCTAGCTTCTTGATTTTTTGGTCAAAAAAATCCGCCCGCCCGAGATCGTGCGACGGCTTAAAGCAACAGTCGAGGACGATACCGAGATTTTTGTCCTCACTCTTCAGCATCTTGTATAGTTTTTTGAGAAGGTCAAAGCGGGTGTGTGAAAACTCACAACCCGGAAAGAGCACAGTATCGCAACCATCAGGAATGTTGTAACGCGTCAGGAGTTTTGAGGAGCCGAGCGACTCGTAAGTCAGCAAATGTTTGTATCGCTTGAGTATATCCGGCTCTGACCTGAGCGCCTCACGCCGGAACTCCAGAAGCATAGCCGCCGAGCCGAGACTCACCGGGCAGACAGCCTCGCACAATCGGCAGAGGCTGCACTCGAACGCCGCTTCAGCCTTAAACTCCGGGCTGTCGGCTATCTCCTTAGGCGTACCATGTTTTTGTAAAAACAGGCATTCCTTCACGCAATTCCCGCAAGAGGTGCAAGATTCGCTGATGCTACGCTTTAAGTCTCGCAATCCCATCCCGCAGCCTTGTTATACCTTTGTCGATATTTTCCATAGAAGTCACATAAGAAAGCCTGATATTGTTGTCAGAACCGAACGCCGAGCCCGGTACGACCGCGATATTCATCTCCTCAAGCAGGTAGTCCGAAAAATCAAGCGAGTTTTTGATCACTCTGCCGTTGTAGTTCTTACCAAACACCGCGGAGATATCCGGGAACACATAAAACGCGCCATTAGGTGTTGTACACGCCACACCGTCGATGTCGTTCAACGCCTCGATGATATGCTTCCGCCTGATGTCAAACTGCTCCACCATATCCCCGATTACGCTGTCAGGGCAGCCTAGCGCCGCGACAGCCGCGTACTGCGCGATCGATGTCGGGTTAGATGTACTCTGGCTCTGCAACATACTGCACGCGCTGACGATCTCCTTCGGCGCGGCGATATAACCGATCCGCCAGCCTGTCATGGAGTACGCCTTGGAAACGCCATTGACAAGAACAGTCTTCGCTTTTATCTTTTCGCTTAACTCCGCGATATTATGGAACTTAAACCCATCATAAACTATCTTCTCATAAATATCATCAGAGATTATCGTCAGTTCTTTATCCTCTAAAACATTAGCGATGCTCTGGAGCTCATCTTTACTGTAAGCCGCTCCACTCGGGTTCGACGGGCTATTGATGAAGATACCACGTGTATTCTCGTTGATCGCCGCCTTTAGCTCCTCGGGATTTATCTTAAAACCGTTCGCCTCGCTGGTCGGCAATATCACCGGCTTAGCGCCGGTAAACGCCACCTGCTCCGGGTATGATACCCAGTACGGCGCGGGGATGATAACCTCATCACCCTCCTCAAAAAGCGCCTGCGTGAGGTTGTAGAGCGAGTGCTTCGCCCCGCATGAAACGAGGATATTCTCCCGCGCGTACTCAAGCCCGTGATCCCGATCGAGCTTGCTGATTATCGCGTCCTTCAGCTCGGGGATGCCTGACACCGCCGTGTACTTCGTGTAGCCGCGATCAATCGCGTCCTCGGCCGCCTTCTTGATTATGTCCGGTGTGTCAAAATCCGGCTCACCGGCGCCAAAACCTATTACATCTATACCGTCTGCCTTCATAGCCTTCGCCTTCGCGGTGATCGCGAGAGTCACTGACGGCCTGATAAGCGACATCCTCTTTGATATTTTCATGTCCCCTCCAATTAAGTGCTGCGGGTGTATTTGTATAATTATTTAATTCTCCTGACAACAAGCAAAAATAATAAAACCCACCCCAAAAAAAAAGCAAGTGTGCCTGTTAATTTTGACATAGCATAATTTTATTTACGTGTAAACAATTTTAATTTTTTTTAATACGATTTTAGTCATGGATTCCCGATAGAAACACTCGGGATGACAGTGTGGGCTCACTAAGAAATGGTGGGACTGTTGCCAAATAGAACAATTTACATGTTTTCCAAAAAAGCGTCTTTGTAAGTTGTTGATATCGCGGGGTAGCGACCAACGGAAGCGTAGGGGCTTAAGCCCCTAAATTGTATTGGGCAACATGCTCATGGTGTGACAGAAAGTCACGTTCAAGTTGGTCTCATATCCGGCTCTACCTACCGGGCGTCGTCGTATGTCCTGAGCAGACCAAGCGCTTTCGCCGCGCCGGCGCGGATCACCGGGCTGTCGTGTTTCATCAGCTCGACAAGATCATCTTCCGCGCGCGGGTCTTCATAAAAACCGACCGCTTCGATCGCTTTGTCAAGCACCTGCTCATCTTTGAACTTGAGCAGTTTTATGAATACCGGTACGAGCCGCTTATCCTGATACTGCATTAGCGTCTCTACCGCGACCGCTTTCACTGTTGTCGTGCCGGCCTTGACAACCTCTATAATATTGGTGATGACATTGGGGTTTTTTAGATCGCCGAGCGCTCTTAGCGCCGCCGCCTGTATATCTTCCTCGCTACTTTTGAGTGCGTGGGTGAGGCATTTTATTGACATTTCTTCCGAGATACGGCCAAACGCGCAGATCGCCTTGACCTTGTTCTCTTTGTTGCCGTCCTTATACATCGCGACAAGTTCTTTTATGTTTTTGCGGGCGTCAAGCAGGTCAAGCGCTTTTGCCGCCGCTTTTCGCACAACTTCATCAGGGTCTTTGAGTCCCTTTATCAAAGCGCCTTTTCTAACTGTCAGCATACACGACCTCTTTTATTTTGCGACATTAACATGCACCGCCGACAATAAGCCGCGGTATCCTGAGCGTTGGTTGCGCGTCAGCCACCGGAGCGCCCTGCCCATCCTTGCCGCATGTGCCTATCGAGTAGCCGAGGTCATCCCCGACCATATCGATCATGTTCAGCACCTAAGGACCGTTACCGGTCAGCGTTACGCCCCGCACCGGCTCTGCTATCTCACCGCCGCGTATCATGTGCGCCTCTAGCACCTCAAATACGAAATCGCCATTCGCGGTGTTCACCTGTCCGCCACCCATCTTGAGGACGTAGATCCCTGTATCTACTGACTTTATTATCTCTTTCGGGTTAGTTTTCCCTGGGGTGATGATCGTATTCGTCATACGCACTATCGGTCGCTTCCGGTACGACTCCCGCCGCCCGTTGCCGGTAGATTTTACGTTATCTTTCATCGCTGTGAGCCTGTCATACATGTACGACTTCAGCACACCGTTCTCAATCAACATTGTGTTCTCAGAGTGGTTCCCCTCGTCATCGAACGAGAATGAACCGCGCCTGCCCGGTATCGTCGCGTCATCAATTACGGTCACGAGGTCAGACGCTATCTTTTGTCCGAGCTTGTCTTTGTATACCGAGAGCCCCATCTCAACGAGGTCAGCCTCAAGCCCGTGCCCGACAGCCTCATGCACCATCGTCCCGCCCGCTTCCGCCGAGAGTATCACCGGCATGGTACCAGCCTTCACCAGGTCGGCGTTGAGCATCTTCACGCCGCGCCTCACCGCGCGCAGGCTCGCCTCCTCAACACTGTTTGTGTCGAAAAACTCGAACCCGTGGAACCCGCCGATAGCTTCGTAGCCGGTCTGGAGCAGTTCTCCATCCTTCAGCACCACCTGCACCAAAAACACCACCTGGCTTTTGTCGTTCTTCACAAGATCACCGAGCGAGTTGGCCAGAAGCGTGTTTTTCGTCTCATCACGGTATATTATCTTCGCCTGCACAATATGGTCATCAGCCTTCCAGGCTACATCGTTCGCCCTGTTGACCAGCGCGAGTTTTTTTGGGATAGCTATATCATTCAGACGCTCTATCACCGGGTTGGTGAACGTTGCCACCCTCTCCATCAGCGCGATATCAGCTTGTGGCGTGTTGCTCGTAACCGCCTTGCTCAGGTCTGTCGCGAGCCGCAAAAGCGATTTTTCAGTGACATCATTAGTGTAGCCATAAACAGTGTTGTGGTTGTGGATCACCCTGATACCGGCGCCGCTGTCAACTCCGCTTATCGCTTTTTCAAGCTCT
>JAJRXV010000156.1 GCA_024276115.1 Deltaproteobacteria bacterium | reverse complement strand
GGGAAACATAGTGAGTAATTGTTGCTCGAATGATTTAATCCAATTGCAAAATGACCATGAGCCTTGGGTGTTGGATAGAGCAACAAAGAAGCCGTTAAAGCCGACTAATCACATAATGTTTACACGACTTGGATTAAGCACGCATCCTAATAGTATCCCAAAAGTGCGCCGTGGAAATAATGTTAAGTCCGTAACCCATGAGAAGCAGGAAGAAGTTGTGTATGCCCGGAGGGCGGCGGGCAATAAAAGTGGAGGTAAAATATAATGGCGAACGCACTTTCAACATCTGTTTGCGAATTTCGGGCAACCGCTGGCGACAACAGCAATGGCGGTTTTTTTGATACCGCAAGCGGCGGGACAGACTACAGTAATCAGGATAATCCACAACTTACGCTCGCAGACCTGACGACCGATGCGGTTGATGGCACAACATTAAGCTCGGTGACGGGCGGTTTCACTGCGGCGATGGTGGGGAACAGTATTTATATATCCGCGGGAACCGGGTTCACGGTCGGATGGTATCGCGTGACAGCTTACACTGACACGAATAACGTAACGATAGACAGGGGCGCGGGACTATCGGCTACCGGTGGCACGGGTAAACTCGGTGGTGCTCTAGCTGTATGGACAGACGCTTTTTTTGAGCTTGAAGTCTTAGCGGGTATGACTGTCTATGTTAAGAATGATGGGACAATGACCATAACAGCGGATATATGGGTTGCTACTGATGGAATTAATACAAGTGATATAAAGATTGAAGGATATAATCTTACACGTGGAGACTCCCCGACATTGAACAACAGACCGCTTATCGCTTGTGGTGTTTATCAATTTATTGTCGACAATTATTGGGCTGTTTTTAACCTACGTTTTACCGGAACAGGGTCGAAGGTTATTGAGCTGGACAACTCCGGGAAAGCGCATAATCTTGAAGTGGTTAACAGTAGCGCCAATATAAACACTTATGGGATTTTTATGATAATAAACAACACCGCGTCTGTTATTGGGTGCAAGGTTAAATGCGCTAACGGGATTGCACTGTACGTATCACATGGTGGAATAATATCAGACTGTTACGCATACGATTCGAAAACTGGTATAATGGCGGATCAGTGTATGGTTGAGAGTTGTGTGGCGGATACGTGCGGGACGGGTATAAGTACTGTCGCATACGGAAATGGTGGAACAATTAAAAATAATACAATATATAACTCTTCTACGACAGGCATACATGGGGAGTCTTCACATGCGACTGTTGTGATTAATAATATCATAGACTCATGCGCTACTGGAATAACATGGGATTCCATAACATACAAAAAATCTAACTATATTGACTACAACAACTACACGAACAACACGATCGACGTAACTAACGTCACTAAGGGGGCGAACGCAACTGCCACAGACCCTCTCTTCACCGACGCGGCGAATGGTGACTTCGCAATCGGCGACACCGCGCTAAAGGGTGGTGCGTTGGTAGCTAGCCTTGCGAAATATACCAGCTCGGTAGATGTTGGCGCGGTGCAGAGGCTAGAACCGACGGCAGGTAGTGGTGGCGAAACAAGCAATGTAAGTGTAAACTAAAGAAAGATATTAAGATAAGAGGAGGAATAAATGGCTTTTTTGGGTGAATTAAACAGAAACGAAACAATCAGGTTTTATTTGACTCTTGACGCGGCTCCAACCGGAACGCCTCAGATAGGTATCGACAAACAGGGCGTCGAAGTGCTGGCGGAAGCGGACATGAGCGGCAGCGGGCTTGAGTGGTATTACGACTATACTACCGGGGCGGCAGCTTTGGTGGGGGCGTATCAGGTGAAGTACTCCGCGACGGTGGATGGCGTCGTGCGCTCGGCGTTCGACCATTACAATGTGACTGTCAGCGGGATGGATGATATACAGTCATCACTCGATATCCTCACGGGCGGCGGTGGCGCATATAACGTCACGATCCACTGCAAGGATGGCTCTAGCCTTGATATCGCCGGCGCGAAAATCAGTGTCCATAACAGCGGCAATGATGACAGTCCGCTGATCGCTACCGGCACTACCGATACGAGCGGTAACGCGACTGTCAACCTCGATGGCGGCACATACACGGTGCGCGCGTATAAGGCGGGGCAGGTTTTCGCGAATATCACGCCGACGATAAGCGCAAGCGGAACAGTGGAGATGACCGGTGTTGGAGTGACGATCACGCCGCCATCCGACCCTGAGCTTTGCCGGGTGTACCTCTTCCCGATCACGCTTGACAATCAGGATGTCACCGGGTTGACAATAAGCATAACGAGCGAGGAGAAGCTGACGAAGGTGAATGGCGAGTTTGTCAAAAACGGTGTCGGAACGTTCACGTATGACAGCGGCACGACACCGGACAGCTATTACTTTGACGCGGTTCAGGGGGCTGTCGCGCGGGTTACGTGCGATGAGCTTGGTCTCGATCATGAGGTGACAGTACCGGCGGAGGCGACGCAGGATTTGAGTGGGTTGGTGAGTTGATGGGATGGGGCGCAGTTCGCTGTGCCCCGCTTTATCACCGTAAGCATTTGCATATATTGACTAAATATTTTAGTTGCAATTTGAGAATGATATTGTTATAGTTTTGTAAGGTGGATGTTATGGAAAAAGAACAAATGTACTCAATAATAGCGGATTACTTTATTGCCTTGTCTGATGAGGTGGGCGATTGTATGACGAACCTTCGTTTGCAAAAGCTCGTGTATTATGCACAGGCATGGTACTTGGCCAACTTTAAAGAGCACTTGTTCAAAGAAGATTTTGAGGCTTGGATTCATGGACCTGTTTTGCCTGACCTTTATCATACGTATAAAGAAAGGCGTGGACAACCTATTATCAAAGATATAAGGCTTAAAGATGTTAAAAAGAGATTAGGCGCTAATGTTATTGAATTTCTCGAAGAAATAGCGGAGGTATATATGCCGTTTACTGCATTCCAGTTAGAGGCCATGACTCATAGAGATGCCCCATGGATTAAAGCTAGAGGTAAATTACCTCAATTTGCGCCTTCTAACGAAATAATTTCTAAAGATAGTATGATAAAATTCTATGGCGAAAAAATCAAAGTCGAATAAAAATAAAACCATTATTATTAACGAGGCTTCATTTCCAACCGGGTATAAAGGTCGTTATGTTAATGAGGAAAAACTCCCAGCACAAGATACTAGTTTTGTTTTCAGTTTTAGGTTTCTTAAAGAAAAGCCTAAAAAATTTACATATACAAAACAGGGTCGTAAATATTTTATAGCTTTAATTGAACGTCTTAAAGAGCTTAGTGAAAATATAACATTTGAAAACCTTCATAGCGTAAAAGATTCAACCCGCCGGTTTCATTCAATTAACTGGAGCTCTCCTAAGGTTTCTGAAAATACTTTTGGTTTGGAGCCAGAATATGATGATGAGGCATTCCAGTTTTCTACATCGACGACAAACGGATGGCGCATTCATGGTTTTATACTCAACAAGGTGTTTTATATAGTGTGGTTAGATAGCAACCATAAACTGTATCCAAGATGATATATTCTGAGCACTCCTCACTCCCAAACATACCCCTTTACAAATCCACCCATCAATAATATAATGCTCTCATCATACAGGAAAACCCCTTATTAGGAGCAACATGAAAAAAATCAAACAATATCTTGTGATCACAATACTGCTCGCCTGCGCGCTGAACCTCTCGGGCTGCTACATGTTCGGCTCATGCTTCACCGGCGCGAGAGAGGAGAGAGTCCTCATGGAGACCACCGGCTACTGCCCGTGCGGAAAATGCTGCGGCTACGAGCGGAGCTGTTTTTCCTGCTTTCTGGTGCCGTACACACCTAACGGCAGGGTGAAAAAAATCGGCATAACATCCAGCGGCAAGAAAGCGAAGCGGGGCACTATCGCCGCGGACACCAGCTACTACCCGTATGGCACGAAGATGCACATCCCGGGCTACGGCTGGGGAGAAGTGCAGGACACCGGCGGCGCGATAAAGGGAGCGACGCGGATCGACCTTTTCTTCAAGACCCACGCGGAAGCGTTGAAGTGGGGGCGCAAGAAGGTGCTTGTCACGGTGATAAAGCCGTGAGTAGTGATAAATGGGAGGGCGAAATGACAGAAGCAAAGCTGAAAAAGAAGCTTGATGAGCTTCGGGCGCTACCCGCTGAAACCGAGTGGATGGAGTTTAAGGAAGCAATGAGAAGCCTGTAGAAATCGGTGAGTATATTTCCGCGCTTTCTAACTCCGCCTGCCTGCATGATAAAGAATATGCTATTGACGAAATATTTTACACTGAAGGGGCATGTTGCCCAGTACAATTTAGGGGGCACCTAAACTCCCGAGCATCGCGATGCTGGTCGCCCCCCCCCTTTTTTTTACAGGTACTTACAGCGACAGCTTTTTTGAAAATACGCGAATTTGTCTATTTGGCAACACTCACTAAAGTTGTCGCCTGAAAAGCGAGGGATTTTAGATCCCAAGAATGAGACATTAATCACTTCCCAAAAACGCCGATTCCTGCTATCATCACCCTTATGAATGAAGCGATATATTACAGCGCGTTTTCGCGCTACCTAAAAGACAAATTCGGGTGCAAAGTGCACAAAATATCTATCCACGCAGGGATGACCTGCCCGAACCGTGACGGCTCACTCTCGACAGATGGCTGTATCTTCTGCGATGAGGTGGGTAGCGCGGCGAAGCCGTGTAAACCTGACGTGTCGATCACAGAACAGCTCGCGCGGGGTAAGTCGGTCATGAGCCGCAAGTACAAGGCGGAGAAGTTCCTCGCGTATTTTCAGCCGTTTACGAATACTTATGGACCTGTTGACGAGCTCGCGCGGCTTTATCATGAAGCAATTACCGCTGACGATGTTGTCGGTCTCGTGATCGGTACGCGCCCAGACTGCGTTTCCCCCGAGATACTCGATGTGATAGCTTCGATCGCGCGCGAGAAGTACGTGCAGATAGAGTTCGGTCTCCAGTCGATACATGACAGGTCGCTCGACTACCTGAACCGACACCACAGCTACGCCGATTTTATCAAAGCGCACGCTATGACGCGTGAGCGGGGCGGTATAAGCATCGGTGTCCACGTGATCCTCGGGATCGCCGGTGAGAGTGAGGCGGATATGATCGATACCGCAAGGACGCTTTCTGACATCGGGATAGACCTGATAAAAATACACCAGATGCACGTGATAAAAGGAACGCGGCTCGAGGAGATGTATAACTGTGGCGAATATGTGACTATGTCGGCAGAGGAGTACGTCACCCTGCTCGTTACGTTTTTGGAGCATCTTTCGGCTGATATCGTGATCGATCGGCTGATCGGCGACCGGTCGCATGATGTGCTGGTAGCGCCGCGCTGGTCAATAAAAAAACGGGTGATGCTGAGGCTGATACAAGACGAGTTCATCAGACGGAATACAAGACAGGGAGCGAAATATGAAAAAAAATGATCCATTGATCGGGGCGCATAAATCGATCGCGGGTGGCGTATATAAAGCGTTCAAAGAGGGTGAGGCGAGCGGATGCAAGACTATGCAGATCTTCACCAAAAACGGGAGCCGCTGGAGCGGGAAGCCTATCTCTGACGCGGACGCGAAGAAGTTCAAAGATGAGGCGGAGCGCACCGGTATATGGCCGGTGGTATCGCACGACAGCTACCTCATCAACCTCGCCTCCCCGAAAGAAGAGCTACTGAAGAAATCTATCGCCGCTTTTCTTGACGAGATGGAGCGGTGCGAACTGCTTGGGCTGCCGTACCTCATCATGCACCCGGGCTCGCACGTCGGGAGCGGTGAGGAGGCGGGGCTGCAGAAGGTGGCTGAGTCGTTCAACACGCTGTTCGATATGGCGAGCGGGTTCAAAGTGAAGGTGCTGATCGAGACTACCGCCGGTCAGGGGACGAACCTCGGCTATTCGTTCGAACATCTGCGGACGATCTACGACGGCGTGAAGCAAAGCGACCGCCTCGGGTATTGCTACGACACATGCCATACTTTTGTGGCGGGGTACGACATAACCACGAAGGCGGCGTACGAAAAGACGATGAGCGGGTTCGACTCCCTGCTCGGTATTGAGAACCTGCTCTGCTTCCACTTCAATGACGCG
>JAJRXV010000155.1 GCA_024276115.1 Deltaproteobacteria bacterium | reverse complement strand
TCGGATTGTCAGGGTTTTCGAGGATGTTCCGCTTCAACTCATTGCAGAGTACATCAGATGTGAGGTCGGAACTCAAGTACTTTTCGAGAAGCGCCATCTTCAAAATCGATTTGAACGGGAAGCGCCATCCCTTTACGATCTCCCAGAGCGCCGCGCCAAAAAACTCATCCTTTGAGATTCCATGGACGTTTCCGATATCGAGGTATTTCCCTGGGCTGAATTTTTCGTACTCGCCTAAAAACGCGACATACCCCTCATAAGACTCCTCATCCGCGCCGGGCGGTATGATGCACCAGTACGGCATTTTTCCGCAGAGGTAGGTTGCGGTGCGGTAGAACTCCTCCTTCAGGAGCTTGCCTAGCGCGGTGCCGCTACTCTCGGCGCCGGACTCGCCAAAATTGTTCGACCGCACCTGCTCGATATCCATCAAAAAAAAGTGTACCTCAAGGTTCGCCTTCTTAAGCGCCCACTTCTCTATATCAAGAAGCTTACCCCGGAACTGCTCTATCTGCTCAGGCTTGTAGTTGTTGAAGTCCGCGCATACCCAAAAATCGTAATCTGACTCCGCCGTCTGCGCGATAGATCCCATCGACCCGATGAGCGCCAAAAGCTCGATTGCGGGCGTGCCTCGCGGCTTACGAAAATCTGACCGCCGGAAAATCGTCTTGAGGACGTTCTGCGCCTTCAAACCGACTGAGTAGTTAGCGACACCACACATAGCCGACCGCGACTTAATGAAGCCCGGCAGAGATTTATCATTGTAATGTATAAGCGTAGGTATGATCTTGAATATCTCACGGCTTGAGGCTGGTAGCGCGTCTAATATGCTCATGTACTTTTTAGTGTTGTAGATCTTAAAGCTGCGCTCGCGCGTTACGTACTCCTCAAGCTTCTCATGCGCGTCGGTGCGGATATACCGGAGAGCGAACTCTTTAATCCTTTGGAATAGTCTCTTGATATTAAACATTTAACCTGCTCAAGTCGTGTAGTTGTGTAGCAAACAAATATAATTCTACCACGCTTATTTTAATATTCAATGAGAGTATTTTATTTATCCTTAAAAAACACCTCCCCCGGCGCTCATGCGTCTTCTCCCCCACTATAATTCATAATCCATAACTCGTTGAATCAGCTCACTATACACAGGATCGCGCGAAAGTACACTCTTATTCCCGATCAGTATCAGCTTCTTGCACGCCCTAGTGATAGTTACGTTCAGCTTGCGGTTCATCGAATCATCCTCGCGCAGAAAATCGAGCCCGCCTGCGTTACCGACGACGAACGAGGTGATTATCACGTCCCGCTCAGAGCCCTGAAAGCGCTCGACAGTATCGACGGTGATCGCCTTAGTTTTGTTAAACGGTTCTATCATCTGCCGGATGAGCGCGCACTGCGCCTTAAATGGTGATATCACCCCGATGTCGGCAGGGGGGATGCCGGCGCCGACAAGCCGCTCGACGATATCGCGCGTCATCTCGGCCTCGGCGCGGTTTTCACGCGTGTCGTTAGTCCCGGGAATATCGATAAATATGATCGGTAGCGCCGGGTCAAGCGCGTGATGAAGCTCACTACCCGCGCTATCGATTTTAAGCCGCGCATCCGCCACGCACGCGGCGGTTTTGAGCTTGCCACCGTAGAACTTTTTGCTCGAAAAATCGACAATCCGCTCGTTCATCCGGTATTGCGTATCGAGCATGACGCAGGGGTCGTTTCCCTCCTCTATATCGTCACGGCTGGCGTTGAACTCCCAGAGTCGCTGGAACATCGGTTTTTTCAGGTCGGTCACGCCCGCCTTTCGCTCCTCCTCAGATGATATGTAATCAGAACGTATCACCGGCCCGAGCTGGTAGAGATCTCCGACCATGATGAATTTTTTCGCGCGTGTAATCGTTGAGAAGATTGACGGCTCAGGAATCTGTGTCGCCTCATCTATCACCGCGGCATCGAAGTTCAGAAAATCAAAGAGAAACGAGAGCGACGCCGATGTCGTTGTCGTAGCTATCAGCTGTGAACTCTTTAGCTCCTCTTTCAGCTCCTTCATCCGCTCAGCTTCGAGCGACGCCGCTTTTTCTGTGAGGAGGTAGCGATGTAGCGCCGGATCGACGCTTTGCGTACTACCGACCCGGACGAAGTCATCGAACCCGTGGTCATCTATCAACCGCTGAAGGACGTTATCGACCGCCCGGTTCGTGAGCGCGGACAGGATCACCTTCTGCTTACGTTTTATCAGCTCAATGATGATGCAGGCGATAGTCTTCGTCTTCCCGGTGCCCGGCGGTCCTTGCAGGAGGAAGTAGTCGCGGGCGCATAAGCTTTTGTTGACCGCGAGTTTTTGCGACCGGTTCAGCGCGAACCCCTTTGGTTCAGCCGGGATGATTTTTATGCTGTCAAACTCCGGGTTCCGCTTTAAGAGGATCATCTCCTTGAACCGATTGTCACTTTTCACAAAGCGGTAAAGCCCGTCAAGCATCGTCGTTGAGCCGGCGAGGTATGGATTTTTGTTTATCGTCCATTTTTTTTCACGGTCGAGCGTTTTCGCGTAATTATTCCGTAGCCTTATGCTCACGCTATTTTTTTTCAGGCTTACCACGCTACCACGCGACAACTCCTCATGCTCGGGGTCGCCACTATGCAGAAAAAGCGCGTCGCCGTTGCGCATCTCAGAGCGGTTATCGTCAAACCGCAGGGTGACAAGAGCGCCAGAGCGATCAAAGTCGGTGATGATCATGTTGGTCATCTTATATTTGTTTTCTGCGGCATCATCCCAGAGCTGCCCGTTTCTCGCGGCGGCAACAGCTCTTTCACACTCCACCATCTTATAAAATGAAAAGTAGTA
>JAJRXV010000154.1 GCA_024276115.1 Deltaproteobacteria bacterium | reverse complement strand
TTTTATCACAAGATGTTCACCGGTACGACGTCATACGACTGCGCGACCGGCGGCAAGCTGAAGATACCGTACTTCTGGCACTGGGTGGAGCCGAACCCACGGCACAAGATAATCGATAACCTCACCGGTAAGATGTTGACGAAGAAGAAGCCGCCTAAGGAGTTTGCGAAGTACAAGTCATTTGCCGATATAGACCGTACACCGCGCCTGTTTCTGAAAGACCTCGTGTCGCCGAAGCCGCGGTACCGGCATCCGGGTTGTGGTGAGTTTTACACCTTCGGCTGGTGCAGTGAACGGGAGATGTCGTTTTCGCTCTTCATGAGCCTGTACGGCTATAAGAGCAAGATACTCCAGGAAGGGATACATGTCACGTCGAATTTCTGGCTTGATTTTGTCGATCGCGCGGGGAAGGAGGTCAACCTCATCGCGATAGTGGACAACACGTACGGCTACTTCACATGGGAGAAGGCGCCCCGGAAAAAGTTCGACAAGTGGTACGGTGAACTCGGTCGCATCAAGATGGCGAAGTGGTACAATAAAATCGCGCGCTCACTAGATGAGCGTGAGGCGGTAATGGATATACGTGTGCCCCCCCGAAGCGGCGAAGCGGATAACAGATCTGTTGAAGTAGCCGCGGATATTAATATCTTGACATGCCGATCAAAAGTGATCAAAAGCCGCTTGACAATATAACAGGACTCTTATACTATCTTTTTATGACAAAAAGAAACAGAACAAAAAAAATTATGGTAGGTAACGTCCCAGTCGGTGGCGGCGCGCCGATTACCGTCCAGTCGATGACAAACACGCCGACCGCTGACATAAAGGCGACAGTAGCTCAGATCAAACGCCTGCAGAAAGCAGGGTGCGAGATCATCCGGTGCGCCGCGAACGATATCACAGCCGCGCGTGCGATAAAAGGGATAAAAAAGAGCATCACAATACCGCTGGTCGCCGATGTGCATTTTAATTATAAACACGCGTTAGAGGCAATAAAAGCCGGTGCTGACGCTGTCAGAATAAACCCGGGCAACATCGGTGACGCGTCTAAAGTCCGCGAGATTGTGCTCGCCGCGACTGACGCGCGGATACCGATCCGCGTCGGGGTGAACGCTGGCTCAATCGAGCGTGATATCCTAAAAAAACATGGTCACCCGACCGCGCAGGCGCTCTTCGAAAGCGGTAAGAGGAGCGTGAACCTGCTTGAGGATATGGGTTTTGATAACATAAAAATATCGTTGAAGGCGTCTGATGTCCTGATGACCGTTGAAGCGTACAGACTTATCGCAAAAGAGTTCAAGTATCCTCTGCACCTCGGTATCACCGAGGCGGGTACAGCGTTTTCCGGGACGATAAAATCAAGCGTTGGGCTCGGCATTCTGCTCTCTATGGGACTTGGGGATACTATCAGAGTTTCGCTGACATCAAAACCAGAAGATGAGATCAAGGTAGGTTTTGAGATCCTTAAGGCGTTGAAACTCAGGGAGCATGGGGTAGAGCTCGTCTCATGCCCGACATGCGGACGCTGTGAGATAGATATTATCTCGCTGGCGAAAAAAGCTGAAAAAAAACTCGCGAAAATAAAATCACCTCTAAAGGTCGCGATAATGGGGTGTGTCGTAAACGGTCCGGGCGAGGCGAAAGAAGCAGACGTCGGTATCGCCGGCGGCAAGGGCGCTGGGTTGCTTTTCAAAAAAGGAGAAGTCGTCAAAAAACTAAAAGAAGATGAACTGATCGACGCTCTCATGCGTGAAGTGCAGCAGCTTGACGAATAACAAACCCACCTGACGAAATAGCTTTATCACTAATGCCAAGTTGCATTCAAAACCTTTCCATCAGAAAGACTGCATGACGGTTTAAAGGCTGTGTAGAACTCTTTTATTAAAAAAAACTTGAAAAGTGATAATTTTATTGTATATTTTATCATATTGTAGTTAATATCCCTGCGGGTGGAGGAAGTAATATGCACAGTGTAGTTTGTATAAAGCAGGTACCAGACACAACAGAAGTAAGAATAGACCCTAAGACGAATACCCTGATGCGCGAAGGCGTACCATCAATTGTAAACCCATTCGACATGCACGCGGTAGAGGCCGCGCTCAAACTCCGCGATGAATACGGAGGTAAGGTAACAGTAATCACTATGGGGCCGCCGCAGGCTGTGGAGGCGTTGAGGCGGGTCAAGACGCTGGGGGTGGACAGGACTATTCTGCTCAGTGACAGGGCGTTTGCCGGTTCTGATACGCTCGCTACCAGTTATATAATCACTCAGGCTGTCAAAAAAATCGACTCGGAGGATGCTGTAGACTTGGTTCTATGTGGCAAGCAGGCGATCGATGGCGACACCGCGCAGGTAGGACCCGGAATCGCTACGCGCTTGAATATGCCTCTAGTCACTTACGTGATCGATATAGATTCTGTTGATACAGAAAAGAAGACTATCACCCTGAAACGGAGCGTCGAAAATGGACGCACTGCCTTGTGTGTTGAGTACCCTATGCTTATGACAGTACTGAAAGAGCTTAACGAGGTAAGGTACGCTTCATTACCAAATATGATATTGGCGACAAACTTCAAAGCTGAAGTCTGGAACAAAGATGATATCGGTGCGGAGATGAAAAACATGGGACTCGACGGCTCACCGACAGCGGTGCGGAAGATATTCTCGCCACCGGTAAGAGAGTGTGGAGAGATGATACCGCACGGCATCGAGCAGCCTGATGTCGCGGTGCATAATCTGATAGAAAAACTTTCTCATAATAAAACCATCTAAAGGAATAACCAATGGGTTACGTTCATATTAAAAAAGAAAAATGTATAGGTTGTGAGCAGTGTGTTGTTGTATGCCCGTTTGAAGCGCTCTTTATGAAAGACGGGATAGTTGAAGTGATCCCGGACAAGTGTAAGGAGTGCCGCAAGTGTCTGCCAGCCTGCCCGACTGAGGCGCTTTATTTAGAGCGGCGTGAGCGGAGAGGTCAGAGACCCGAGCACGGTATTGATGTAACCGTCGATCTGCCTCCAGAGCTAGCGCGCTACAAAGGTGTATGGGTGATGGTTGAACAGCAGGACGGCACACCGCATTCTGTCTCATGGGAGCTAATGGGTGAAGGGCTAAAAATATCTCAAAAACTCGGTGTTGAGCTTTCGGCAGTTGTGCTCGGGGAAAACGTGGACGGTATCAGAAGGGAAGCTTTTCAGTATGGAGCTCAAAACGTCTACGTAATCGATGATCCTGTACTGAAGGATTATAGGACATATCCGTACACTTTTGCTATGACAAAGCTGGTCAACAAACACAAGCCCGAGATACTCCTGATGGGTGCGACGTCGCTAGGCAGAGATCTCGCCGGCGCGGTGGCGACTTCGCTAAAAACCGGGTTGACAGCGGATTGCACAAAACTTGATGTTGATGAGGCCGCGCGTGTGCTCTTGCAGACACGCCCGGCGTTTGGTGGTAACATAATGGCGACGATACTCTGCGCGAATCACAGACCGCAGATGTCTACCGTCCGCCCGCGCGTTATGTCGAGACCATACAAAGACGAGTCGCGTGACGGAACCCCTATAGTCGAACAACTCGGGCTTGCCGAGGAAAAGATAAGAACGAAGTTTATTGAGTTTATACCTGATGCTGTCGCGCATGTAGTAAATCTCGATGACGCTGATATTATAGTCGCTGGTGGAAGAGGTGTCGGTTGCGACGAAGGATTCAGCGTACTTAAAGAGCTGGCGGAAGTGTTAGGCGCTGAGCTAGGAGCTTCCCGCGCTGCTGTTGAAGCGGGCTGGATAGATTATGAGCATCAGGTCGGTCAGACCGGAAAGACTGTGCGCCCAAAAATCTACTTTGCGTGCGGTATTTCTGGAGCGATTCAGCATCTCGTCGGAATGCAGAACTCAGATGTGATAATCGCGATCAACAACGATCCGAACGCGGCTATATTCAGCGTCGCGACTTATGGTATCGTTGGCGATATGCACAAAATCGTACCAGAATTGATAAAGCAGTTTAAAGATAAAAAAAACAAATAATATAGAAAGAAGGGCTACAATGTCGGATAATTCTTACAGTAATAAGTATGATGTTATTATCGTCGGCGCCGGACCTGCCGGCGTTTCTGCCGCGATAACCTGCGCGAAAGCGGGTCTAAACGTCATAATGCTCGAGAGAGGCGAACACCCCGGAAGTAAGAACGTCATGGGTGGGATACTCTACCGCCATCCGACTGAGCAGATAATACCCGAATTTTATAAAGAGGCTCCGCTTGAGCGGCACATCACAGAGGAGCGCGTATGGTTGCTCTCTAAAGATTCCGCGGTGACGATGGGTTATAAGAGTAAGCGTTTTGATGAGGAACCACATAACTGTTTCTCGGTCTTTCGATCGAAATTCGATAAATGGTTCGCTCAGAAGGCCGTTGATATGGGCGTTACGCTGATATGCGAGACTCTTGTTGAAGACGTGATAATGAAAAATGGTAAGGTGGTCGGTATCCGTACTAACAGAGATTACGGCGATCTTTACGCTAATGTTATTGTGGCTGCGGATGGAGCGAACTCGCTCATAGCCGCTAGGGCTGGTCTGCATCCCGAAGTACGCTCTAACACTCTCGCGCTCGCGGTCAAAGAAGTATACAGTCTCGACAGAGAAAAAATAGAAGACCGCTTTAATATTGATTCAGAGGGCGGTGTTACAATAGAACTTCTTGGAGACGCGACGCAGGGGTTGATGGGAACAGCGTTTATTTATACCAACAAAGATTCTCTTTCTATCGGTGTCGGCGCGTTTATATCACAGTTGATGAAGCAGAAGATCAGCGTGTATGATCTCATTGAGTCGGTTAAGACGCATCCGATGATCAAGCCGCTCTTAAAAGGCGGTGAGACTAAGGAGTATCTGGCGCACCTGATACCTGAGGGAGGCTACCGAGCTATACCGAAGTACTGCATAGACGGTCTGCTGCTTGTCGGTGATGCGGCGATGCTTGTCAACAGCTTGCACAGAGAGGGCTCAAACCTCGCGATGACCTCTGGGCGGTTCGCCGGTGAGGCAATAATCCAGGCGCACTCTGATGGTGATTTTACAGCAAAGGGACTTTCGACCTATAAAGAGCTTATGGAACACAGCTTCATTGTCCAAGACCTTAAGAAGTATAAGAATACCGAAAAATTCTTCGAGGAACACATGCAGTTCTTCACGCTCTATCCACAGATCGCGGATGACGCGGCGTATGAATTTTTCAAGGTAGATGGAATTCCGAAGAAAGAAAAACAGAAGATAATCTGGAAGCAGATAACAAATAAGATTCCATCGTGGCGATTGCTGCTGGATATCTATAACGGATGGAGAGTAGTCAAATGAAACTTGAAGAAAAACTATATCTCGTCAGATTTAATACCGACCATGAATCTCACTTGAAGATTATTTCGCAGGAGGTATGCGCCAAGTGCGAGGATAAACCATGCACTTTTACTTGCCCGGCGATGGTATACCGCTGGAATTGTGAAATGATAACAGTATCCTACGAAGGGTGTCTCGAGTGTGGTACCTGCCGATTCTGCTGTCCGTTCGAGAACATAGACTGGAAGTACCCGAGAGGCGGTTTTGGTGTTTCATATAAATTCGGCTAGTGTGGGTGGTGTCACCTGATAAGTGGCGCGTCTTGTCAGTTTTTTACCGCGCGACGTTATTTTCTCACTAGTTCTGAGTCTTTGCCGCGAGGTTAAACCCATCTATATATTTACTTATGCCGTTGCATATTGATTCCGCGAGCGAAGTGATGTATTTGTCTGTCTGCAAACGCTTGCCCTCGACTTTGTGATTGATGAATGAAGTCTCGATCAGGATGCTCGGTTTTCTAGAGCCGTACAGAACGTAGAAGGGTGCTTGTTTTACACCAAGGTTTTTTACGTCCTTGTAAGATTTTGAAAGCTCGCGTACGATCTCTCTTTGCACATCATGAGCCAGTTCACGCGATTCATCGACATTAGAATATTTGATAACCTTCAGAATATCACCAAGGTCGCTGAGAGTGAGATGCGAGGTTGCGTTCTCACGCGCGGCAGTCTTCGCGGCGTTTGCGTCTGACGCGAAATTAAGGTAATACGTCTCAATACCGCTTAGCCTGCCTTTGTCGCTTGAATTTGTGTGGATCGATATAAAAAGGTCGGCTTTTACCTTCTTCGCGATAGCTGTACGCGCCTCAAGCGAAAGGAATTTATCTTTACTTCTGGTCAGGATAACTTTACAGTCAAGAGTTTTTTCGATGATTTTTTTTAGTTTTTTGCTGATCTTTAGCGTAATATCCTTCTCTTTTGTTTTATTGAGCCCCACCGCACCGGGGTCTCTTCCACCGTGACCTGGATCGATAACGATTTTCTTTACATTAAGCCCGAGCTGTTTCGCGAGAGTAATATTTATTTTTTCATTACTTTTATTACTCTTCCTATTTTTTCTACTGTTCTTGCCTTCCTTGTTCTGCTGATTAGCTTTTGGCTTAATGGCATTTATTGGCTTATATTCTTTTGCGTCTTTTTTTGCGTACCGCGATATTTTTTCTACCTTTTCTCCGGATATATCGATTATTACCCTGAATGGATTCTCAAATGAAAATACCCTGTAGCTGTTTATACTCTCAACATCCAAGACCACCCGAACAACTTCTTTGTCGTGCTGTTCTGAGCGTATAGTGGTCAAAAGCCCATCTTTTACGTTGACTACATTCTCTATTTTAGGGTTCAACTGAGTGTTGTAGAGGTCAATATAAAGCCGTGCGCCTTTCCCCTGCGGAACATTCTCGTTGAGGAAGTTATACCTGTAGTCGATGCTATGTTTCGGGTATATTACGATTCTTGTGCTGTCATCCTCAGACCAGTAGAGGATATCTTCAATTAGTGTAAGACCAGATGACGCGATCTGCTTCTCTCGCCTGTTATCTTTCTTAACGCTTTGCCTTGGTTTCTTTTTTACCGGTGCGTACTTTTTCAGCTTTATGAGTTTAGAGCGGGCTTTTGAGGCCATGTCGCCCGAAGAATATTTTTTGATCACGCGGGAATAAGCGTTATAAGCGCTTTTGTAATCGTTTAGTTTCTTCTCGTATATCTCGCCGACTTTATATATGGAGTCATCAGATAGCGAACTTTTGGGGAACTCTACTGCCACTTTTTCATAATATTTTATGGCGGTCTTTAAGTCTTTTGTCTGGGTGGAGTAAGTGTACAGCATCCGGTACATCTCTCCGAGCATGAAGGTCGCGTCAACAACTTTGGGATCGTTTTTCGACTTTGTGACTTTGATGAATTTGTTTATTGAACGTTCCCAGTTATGGCGGAACTTTTTCTTGCTGTTAGACCTTATCAGCGAATAATACGAATCTCTAGCGTTATTGTATGACCTGCTACATCTTGCTGGATTCGGGCTGGTCAGTATTAGCAACGCTGAGAAGAGAATTACAAGTGCTAGCAGGCAACGGCTTTCAGACTGTCTTTTTGAAAAAAAATGCAAACTTCTTTGACTCCAATTTTAACTTGGGTCAATCTACCAGATGACAGGCTAAATGTAAAGCTTTTATCAGCAAAAATATCGCAGTAAAAAATGTTTTTGGGTTCGTGGTAGATAAGCTAGAATCGATCCGATTTTTATAATTCATGCGCAAGGCGGAGAGGGCTAGTTTTATTTGGAGACAAGGATGACGTTCTTTAATGAATTTCTCAGCTATTTAAAAAGCTTTTTGTGGCTTGGTATTTCTTATCTTTTTCAACCACTTGCGCCACTTTTGTTGATTTTTCCCGTAGCTTTTTTGTGTAATCCTCCCGAGCGCTATGGCGGCGGCATTGCTTGTTTTCCAGTCTGTGTCTGCAAGCGCGTCAACAAGAGCTGACAAGGCACGAGAATCTTTCAGCATCCCGAGAGCGTCCGCGGAGTAGGCGCGTACTTTTGGGCTCGGGTCTTTTAATGCTTTCATTAACGGTTGAACAGCCTTCGGGCTTTTGACGCTTTTTGTGCTGAATGAGTAAAATATACGAATAAACCTTTTACCTTTTTTCTTGAAGACAACTGTAGGTTTTAAGGAAAGCGGCTCAGTGATACGTCCAAGCGCGAACGCGGCATTTGCGCGAACATTAACATCATCACTCAGCAGAGCATCAGTGAGCGGTGCGACAACTGCCTCACCGATCTTTCCGAGTGCGCCGCACACAATCAGCCGAACATTCTCATCCGAAGTATCACACTTCAAGAGCGGCATGACAGCCCTGGTGTCACCAATCTTGGCAAGCGCTTCGGCGGCATTCATCACTAAAATATTATCCTTGTTGCCGAGTGCGCGTATGAGTGGCTCAATGGCGCGCTTGTCTCTGAGGGTGCCGAGTTCGTAGGCTATTATGTACTTCTTGCTCGCTGAATGATTATTTTCAAAAAGAGTGATGAGCGGCTCAACGACCTCACTCCCCATCTTCCCGAGGACGCTCGCAGCGTATCTTTGGGTGCGAGCGTTACCGTCACTCACCAGTTTGAGGAGGACCTCCTTCGCAGGGTTGTCCAGCGTGATTAGTGTCTCTCTCGCAACCATCCGAACGTACCAGCTACTGTGGTCAATAAGCCTGAAGATCGCCATAACAGCTGGCTTACCGATTCTCTTCAGCTGAAGCGTAAGCACATGCTTGACACTGTCATTGTGATAGCTTTTGAGCAGTTTTCTGATTATAGTCGCGACTTTTTTTGGTGTGTTCTTCGGCATTCTCACAATAGGTGGGAATGCCGTGTGCTTTTTTTGGGGAGGGGTTGTCGCGCATCCGGTGATGATCGAAATAACTATGATAATAATAGTGAACTTAATATATTTTATAGATATTATTTTCGTCATATTAATTGTTTGCGATTATTCTAGAGCCTGACATTGTTAGTCGGCAGGGGCAGTGTTACGCTCCCTACCGCTCATACTCTTTCATTATCATCTGCATATCTTCCCATACATCACGCTTTTTGGTGGGGCTCCGCAACAGGTACGCCGGGTGATATGTAGGCATAAGTTTTATATTGTGGTAGTCATGAAACTGCCCGCGGAGCTTTGATATCGGCACCGACGACCTTAAAAGCGTTTGTGAAGAAAATGTGCCAAGTGTGCATATTATCTTAGGATTTATCAGCGCGAGTTGCTTGAGCATAAACGGTTCGCAGGTTTTGATCTCGTCAGGTTGCGGGTTCCGGTTCTCTGGCGGTCTGCACTTGACTATGTTCATTATGTAGACATCCTCGCGTTCTAGCCCCATCGCGTTTATTATTTTTGTGAGGAGCTTACCGGCACGCCCAACAAATGGTCGCCCTGTCTTGTCCTCCTCGCCACCGGGTGCCTCTCCGACAAAAACAAGTTTCGCGTCGAGATTCCCCTCGCCGAAGACTATTTTTGTGCGTTGCTCCGCCAGTTTACAGCGGGTACAGCTCTCAAGTTCCTTCATAAGTCCTGAAATATCACCACTGTTCTTCGCGGATTTAGGTGGTACTATCTCTTCAGTTTCGCGTTGAATATTATCTATTTCGTTCGTCAATCTTTCCCCCATATCAATTTGTCGCTCGGGCTCATCAGATCTATCGACTATGCTTTCACGCGGGCATACGTCAACCCCGCACATTTTTTGATAGTTGATGTAGCTTTTTACGTTCCCTAAAATCTCATTAAATTCTTTTAGTATATCGTCCATAACTATTTGACTATCCTGCTTATTTCTTTAAACTCGGGTGTTCCGGCTTTTTTGAGAAGCTGAAACAGTATCATCTCGACCGATGAAAGGTACGCACCCATTTTTTCGCACCTGTTTATACCGATTTCTCTGTTGAGCTTGCTCCGGGAAGAAACCGCGTCAGTCAGCAGGTGTACGGTGTAGCCCCCCTTGATTGCGTCAAGAACGGTTTGGAAGATGCAGACGTGCGCTTCTATACCGATGACAAAAAGGTCAGTTACATATTTGAGTTTTGTGAGTGTTTTTGAGAACTCCTCATTGGCTAAACAGCTGAACTCCACTTTTTCAATAGGTTTGTAGTCGTCTCCGAGCGCCTCTATAATCGGGGCGAGCGTTTGACCTATACCTTTTGGGTACTGCTCTGTGATGATAATCGGTATTTTAAGCTTCTTAATACCAGAAATAACTTTTATGCTCTGCTCAAGCATATCGTCACGATCTGACATGACTCTAAAAAGCCGATCCTGAATATCTACGACAATCAGAGCAGATGTTTCAGGGCGGACTTCAGCTAACTTGTTATGTTCCATTTGGATCTCCATTATACATGATTTATCGTTGTGTTATATATTAACGCAATCCGCTTTGTAAAATATCTTTATTCAGTTCCTTTATCAGTACAAGCTTTGTAGTATATCCCACGCAACCATCAGTTTTAAGTCCGTATTTTTTTTGGAATTTCAAGACAGCATTCTGCGTACTCAAGTCAAACTTATTGTCAGGCTTTTTCGAGAAGTAACCGAGCTTTTGCAGGCTTTCTTCGAGAATCACTACATCTTCGGTTTCTACATCTGACTTAAGGAGCTTATTGCTTACGAAGGGTGATTTGTAGATCAAGATCGCCTCACCACTGTATATTTTCTTGAACTCCGCGTCAGAAAGAGTAATGACGCCCTTCTTTGAGTCTATGTATTCTACTTCGCCATCACTAAAGCTGGTCAGGAGGGAAAACGCGCTGTTGTTCCCTTTTAGTATAACAATTGCCGGCAGGGAGATATCTTTAAGGCGTTTAAAAATAAACTTAGCGTTCAATATATCATAACGTTTTTTCAAGTATATCCCATATTTGTTAAAGTTCATTAGCATTGATTTTAGGTCAAGCGCGGGTGGGGAAACCATTTTGATAGTGTCTAATGTTTCAGCGTCTTCCCCCCAGATGTTCAATAGGTTCATCATGGAGACTTCAAAAGCGAAACCGTGCTCAGAACGAAACCAACCGGAGCTATCCTTGTAGATTTTTTCATTCTTCCTGGCGACCATTTCTTTCTTTGGTTCAACTGCTTTTGGCTGTGGCTGAGTTGTTGTGGCAACTGTTTTTTGTTTTGCTTCTTTTACTTTTTCTTGCGCGGGCATACGTTCTATCACGTTGACCTGCTCCACGCTATGTTTTGTGATTTTAGTTTTTTTGAACAGAAAGGCAATCAGAACGACAAGCAACAAAAGCGTTAACGCGAACGCATACTTGTAATAATTCAGGCTCTGTTTCGGTTTCGCGGTCTCAAAAACATCTATCGCGGCTCTTTTTATTATCTCCTTATCGATATTTCTCTTTTCGACGGAATATGTACATAGTAGCGCGCGGTCGCACAGCGAGTTTATCAAACGCGGGTAACCATTCGTAATTTTATAGACTTCTTTAGCGGCAGAGCTGGTAAAGATATTACCGTTCGGCGCGCCTGCTTTTACCAGCCGATGCACTATGTAGCCCTTCGTCTCGTTGATGTCGAGTGGCTTTAGGTTAGCGCGGATGGTTATACGCTGGTTCAACTGTCTGAGGTTATTGCTTTTAAGTTTTTCTTTAAGCTCTGGCTGCCCAATCAGGACTATCTGCAAGAGCTTCTCAGTGTTTGTCTCAAGGTTTGAGAGCATTCTTATAAGTTCCATCGATTTTATCGGCAGGTTCTGCGCTTCGTCTATAATCAAGACCGAGTTTTTCTCTTCGTTTTTCATCTTGAGAAGAAATGTGTTCAGGGTATCGATCATATCCTTGATAGAGTCGCTTGAGCATGAGACACCAAAATCGTCTATAACAGAGCGCAAAAGCTCAGCATCGTTCAAATATGGATTTAGGATAAGGGATGTCTCAGTGTCGTCAGCGAGACGCTCTAAGAGGGTTCGGCATATCGTTGTCTTTCCGGTGCCGACTTCACCGGTTACCATCAAAAAACCTTTTTTGCTGTTGATACCGTACAGAAGTTGCATTAGAGCGTCTTCATGTTGTTCGCTCAAATAAAGGTAGCGCGGGTCCGGTGTCATGTTGAAAGGATTTTCTTTTAGGTTGAAATAGCTTTTATACATATTCTGTGCCTTTTACCGCGGTTTCTGTTTTTATACAATTAGCGGGACAGCAGTTCCGTCCGCTTCACGTCTATCTTGTGCGACGAGTTTCCTTAAGAGGGTAGGGTGGCGCTTCCTTTATAAAGCTCATACTTAACCAGTCTACAATCTATAGGTCCGTTGAAGAGGGAATGCTTGGTTGTCGCTTTGAGCCCGACTTTTTTTATCATCTCCAGATTTCCGGTAAATATATACGCGTCATACCCTGTATATTTGGTTTTCAGGGTATCCCCGATCGCCTCGTAGAGCTCCTCTAGCTTTTCGTCACCGACCGCGTCGAGACGCTCACCATAAGGAGAGTTGATGACAACGATACCTGACGTGGTTTTTTTAGTTGTATTTTTTAGGTCGCTTCTAGTGATAGTTATACTATCGCGTATTTCGGCGCGCCTTGCGTTGCTCTTTGTTATCTCAATATTCTTTTTTGAGATGTCAGATGCGTAAATCGGGTATTGTGCCGCACTTCTTACCCTTGTCTCAGCATCTGTAATTACTTTTAGCCAAGCTCGCTTGTTATATGAGAGCAGACGCAGGAAGCCGAAGTTTTTTCGCTTGAGTCCCGGGGCGATATTCTTCGCTATCATCCCTGCCTCAATCGGCAAGGTACCAGAACCGCACATAAAATCTACCAGAGGTGTGCTACCGTCATAGCCAGCCAAGAGCAGGATTGCCGCCGCGAGAGTTTCGCGTAGTGGAGCTTCGTTTTTGTCGGTACGGTATCCCCTCTTGTGCAGGCTGTCACCGGAAGTATCTATGTTTATTGAGCATTCGTCGTTGAGTAAGCGCACAAATATTTTAACGTCAGGATCCTTGCTGTCGATATTAGGGCGGCTTCCATAAAACATGCGGAAGGTATCAGCTATAGCGTCTTTCACTTTAAGAGCTGTAAAGCCCGAGTGTGTGATCTTTGAGTCCCTGACATTGGCGAATACAGCGAAAGTCTGGTTGATCCTGAAGAGCTCTCCCCATGGTATGCGCTTTGTTTGTCCATATAGTTTTTCTGGTGTATCGGCTTTAAAACTGCTGAGTTCCATTAGAACCCTGGACGCAGATCTCAGCCATAGGTTCGCTTTGTAACAGGTAGTAATATCACCAGAAAAATAAACCCCGCCAGTACTTGTCTTAATATTATCAACCCTGAGCGCTTTTAACTCCTTAGTCAGTACTTCTTCAATTCCTTTACCGCACGTGGCAAAAAATTTATATTGCAAAGTTTATTCCTTATTGTTTTATATTTATTGATTTGAGATTATAAATCAGTTTTGAGAAAAAGTACATAAGATAATTCAGTAATAAAAAGTAATTATGAATTGTCTAATATATCTCTTATCTTGCGTGTTAGTTCTGCTGGTTTTAATGGTTTTTGAATGAACGATATTCCTTTTCCCAGCTTTCCCTTTTTTGTGATTATATCACCTGAGTAACCAGAAACAAGGAGGACTTTTATATCAGGTCTTTTTTTCAGAAGTGAATCAGCCAACTTTTTACCATTTAGCCCCTTCATCACAACATCAGCGATCAGGAGGTCAATTTTGCCCTTGCATTTGTGACTCTTTGTGAAGGCTGTGTCAGCATTATTGGCTACGATTATATTGTAACCCAACGGTTTTAGTGTGTCTGCAATCAGTTCAAGTATCGAAGGCTCATCATCAACTACAAGAATTGTCTCATTGCCTGGCTGTAACTCTAATATCTCTTCTGGAGCATGGAACGTTTTCGTGTCAAGTTCTGCCGGTAAATATACATTGAATGTCGTGCCCTCATCAAGAGCGCTATAAAGCATAATATGACCATTATGTTGTTTTACTATACCAAAAACTGTAGATAAGCCAAGCCCTGTGCCCCTGCCGAGCTCTTTTGTAGTGAAAAACGGCTCAAATATCTTACTTTGGATTTCTGGCTTGATACCAACACCGGTATCAGTGACCGATATCTTAACATATTTCCCAGGTGTGACTTCCGCGTAAGCGCCAATATCATCTTCTGTTAGCTGAGAGTTTTCCAGAGCAATTGTCAGGTATCCACCATCAGGCATGGCATCCTGAGCATTTACACTAAGGTTCATCAATATCTGTTCTACCTGAGTGGCATCAGCTTTAATATTCCATACACCCTTGTTTTCTATGCACTTTAATTCGATATCATCCCTAATTATTCTGCGAAGGAGAGCTATAATACTTTGTAGCACCAAATTGGGGTCTATGGTTTTCATGTCGAGCATCTGCTTTCGACTGAATGCAAGAAGCTGACGGGTCAGCGAGGCCGCTTTTAGCCCGGAACTCTCAATGACTTTCAACTTTTTCCAGAGAGGGCCTTCTTTTTCTACTTCCATTAATGCCAACTCGCTGTAACCAAGGATACCGGTAAGCATATTGTTAAAGTCATGCGCGACACCACCAGCCAGGCGACCTATTGATTCGAGCTTCTGTGACTGGAGCAGTTGTGCCTGCAGTTCGGTATTTGCTTCTCTCATCATCTTTTCGTCAGTAATATCTGTCGCTACTCCCTCAAAGACTCCTCTCTCAGGATAAGAGTGTAACCAGAGCCGCATCCAGGCATGAGATTCATCTTTACGCAAAAGCGGCATTTCAACGTTTAGCACTTCTCCCTTCTCTTTGAGCTCTTTCATAACCTCTGAGCACTTTTCATGTGAAAGGCACTGGTCAAATAAATAAAAATCGTAAATTATCTCCTGCTGTGATCTGTACCCAAACATTTGCGCGAACCTTGTATTGGCGTTTATTATCTTGCCGTCGCTCTGCTTTGCTCTGAATAGACCGACTTGAGCGTTATTGTATATATTGCGGTAATTATCCTCACTGTCTTTCAGCGCTGTGGTGGTACTCTCATGCTCTATTATCTCTTGTTCGAGACGACTGTTCATCTCTACTAGCTCTTGAGTTCGCTCTGAAACAAGCTTCTCAACGTAAGAAGTCTGCCCGACAGTTATGAAAAGATGTATTATCATGATAGAGGTAAAAACAAGTACGATTATAAGAAGGTTTAGCGCTAAAGAGCTCCTCTTCTCAGAAAAATAGGTCGGGGAAGGGTGGATCCTAAAGTTCCAGATACGCCCACCTACATCGATTGTTTCCTCAAAATCAGCTTGATTATCTAAGCTATATGGAGAGTTTAGCGGATGGTTATTATGTTTACCGTCACGTGATTTAAACAAAAAAACTATATTATTATCGTCTGTTACGTCGTCTATATGTATGTCAAGCCCCTTTAGGTCAATCTCCCTGAAGGAATTCTTTAACAGATCATTGATTACAAAAAAACCGGCGACATATCCTTGCAAATAGTTATGTTTTTCCTCAAGAGTTTTTAAATGAGCTCCTCCGCGATAAATAGGTAAAAAGAGCATAAAAGCGTATATGTTTTCCTTCAACTCAGGGTCATATATCTCAAGCCTGCTGGTAGCTGCTATCCTTCCTGATTTTTTAGATATTTCCATAGCACTTAGATAAACCGGATTAGAAGACAGATCATAACCAAAGAAACTCTTGTTGTTTTCAAAAGGCTCTACATTGTAAATAGGGAAGTATTCATCGCGTTCTTTTGCTATTATTATGGAACCATCAGAGCTTTTCTCCGTTATCTTGAAATTTGGGAAGCCATCTCGCTGAGCTAATTCAGTATATTTCTGTACATCTTTCTTTTTTATTCTCGGTATCCAACTAAGCATTTTTGTTTCATTATGGCATGACAAACTGCAAGACGCGAAATTGCTGAATTCTTCCATGAACTCCGCGTATCCTTTTTGTTCCACATCGCAACGTGACGACTGTAAGGCTGAAAGAGAGCGCATTGTGCCAAACGGTCTTTTTAATGAACCCTTCAGTATTTCAGTATAAGTCTTGCCTAACTGCATAAAGCTGGTCTCTAAACGTTTGTTTTCCCAACTCTGCATGGAGAAAAAAACAATAACCGAGAGCAAAACACCCATAGCAAGGGTTATGAAAACGAATAAGTATCTTTTTCTAAACGAATGGTTATTATTGGATAAGTTTTTCAAGTCTTTAATATCACTCCTGGTTTGTAATCGTTGCTGTAACAACTAGGAGCTATATCAAAAGTAAAAAAAACTGTCACCTTCCCTTTCCATCAAGGGAGGGGAGAGATTTATGACTTTTGATATAACCTCTTGAAACACATCCGGCAAGAAGTATTTTCTATCTTTTTGTTTATAAGAGCAAAAATACTATTCTTACTAATTCATCTAACAATATATATACTAGATATATATTAATAATCAAGCATTATTTCAAGTGTTTGTCGAACAATAGTTAAGTACAATTCTGGTTGAGTTATGTAGTGCTAATGGGCATATTGCCCAATGCAATTTAGGGGGATTTCCCCCTACACTCCCGAGCATCGCGATGCTGGTCGCCCCCCCCCCCATTTTACGGGTACTTACAGCGATGGCTTTTTCGAAAACAGAGAGAATTTTCTATTTGGCAACAGTCCCCTAATTAGTAATTGATTTTAGGTCGTTTACTGATATTTACCGATATTTTGCTTGACTTATCACCCATTTCTGGATTATATGTTTTTAAACAAAATCGAAGGTTAAACTGGAGACCAACATGAAAAAAATATCATCACATACTCTGCTTGCCCTACTCGTGTTACTTGCTATCATCCTGTTAGCCGGATGCGGCGGCATTTTATCATCAGGAGCGATAGTCGGCTCAAATTCTGGTGGCTTGGTGATGACAGTTACTCCGGAGAATACCGAGGTATATGTAGATGGCGTGCTAATGGGTAAGGCCAGTGATTTTAAAGGTAAAAATAACCCACTTGTGATCAAGACCGGCAAGCATACAATAAAACTTATCGCAGAAGGGTACTACTCTTATGATCAGATGAAGACGATACCGGCTGGTATTGTGAGTGATTTTACAGCAACGCTCGGTAAAAAAGAATAACTATTTGTCACTTGAACAACTTATTATAATAAATCCAGGTAGATCCCATACATTCACCTCGACTCTTACTGTAACTATTGTCTTTTTTGTGATACTCTTTGCTATACTTGTCATTACCATCTCCCAACACACTAATTATGGACTTCGGCGTACGGTTTATGTAAAAACAACGGAGTTGAAATACGCGCGGAAGACGAATGAAGAGCTTGACAATATTATAAACACTATGGCTCATGACCTCAAAACCCCACTGACATCTATTTTAGGGTTCTCGCAACAGGTGCTTGAGAGATCATTGGTAGATAAACTGGGTAAGGATGACATTAAATGCCTTCAGAAGGTCTACTTCAGCGCCAACTATATGAAAGAACTTATCGACAGCCTTTTGGGCTTTGCTAGGGTGGGTACCACGAGGAGCAATGTTGAGGGTATACCGCTTACGGATTTGATTAAGGACGTAAGAACTCAATTACATTATGAAATAGTGAAAAGAAACGCTATAGTTGACATACCAAAGAATATGCCTGTAATCAAATCTGACAGGATAAAGTTGAACCAGCTCTTCACAAACCTTATCAGCAACGCAATAAAATATGTACCTAAAGAGCGTGAGCCAAAAATCAGTATAAGATTTAAAGAGTCATCAGATTACTACTCTGTTTCAATCTCTGACAATGGCTAGCTATTGTTAAGAAGATACTTGAGGAGCAAGAAGGCTCAAGTATTGTTGAAAGCAAGAAGGGGACTGGTAGCACATTCACTGTTATGCTGAAAAAAGAGCCGCCTTCCTCTCCTTCAGTATAAGGAGAGGAAAAAGCGTAACTCATTAGGGGTTGCCATTAGGCAACATGTCCATTAACCGATAGCGTCTCTGCCTTTTTCACCGGTACGGATTCTGATGCACTCACCAATATCAAGAACGAATATCTTACCGTCACCAATGTTGCCAGTTCGGGCGCCTTTGATTATCGCCTCAACGGTTTTCTCAAGATAATCTTCATTTACCGCGACTTCGAGTCTGACTTTCTTCAGCAGATTTACTTCAGTCAGAACCCCTCTGTATGTCTCGGTAAAGCCCTTTTGCTGACCGCAACCAAGCGCGTTTGTTATCGTCATCCTGTGTATATCCGCCGCGAAAAGAGCCTCCTTCACGTCAGGTAGCTTATGTGGCTGGATCATGGCTATTACTAGTTTCATCTCTATCTCTCCTTATAAAAATCTAATTCGATACCTCTATACTTTATTGATTGCACAGAGGTACCGTTTCATTGTTATTAATTTTCTGTCGTAAATATCTGGAAGCCGTTGTATGATTCCATTCCATGCTCTTCGATATCAAGCCCCTTGAGTTCTTCTTCTGGGCTGACACGTAGACCAATTGTCTTCTTTATTATGGTAAAGAGGATGAAAGCCACCGTAAATGTCCATACAATAACTGTCGCGGAACCCATGAGCTGAGTGAGCAACTGTGTGGCCCCGCCACCAAAGAAGAGACCATTTACAGCGCCTGCTCCACTTGCGTCACCGTATGCCGCTTGCGCGAATAGACCGACCGCCACTGTGCCCCATACGCCACAAATACCATGCACCGCTACCGCGCCAACAGGATCATCCACCCTCAACTTCTTATCGATAAATTCTACTGCGAACACTACAAGGATTCCTGAAAGTGCGCCGATTATTATCGCGCTAAGCGGTGATACACTCGCGCATCCGGCGGTGATACCGACAAGGCCGCCAAGAGCGCCGTTTAGTGTCATAGAAATGTCTGGCTTGCCGAACTGTAACCAGACTAGGAACATTGCTGTGATAGCACCTGCCGCCGCGGAGAGGTTTGTCGTTACCGCGATCGTCGCGATACTCATGTTGGTGCCAGAGATTGTACTGCCGGCATTGAAACCGAACCACCCAAACCAGAGGATGAACACGCCTAGTGACGCGAGCGGTATGTTGTGTCCCGCGATCACCTTTGACTTGCCGTCCTTCGTGTACTTGCCGATACGTGGTCCAAGCACTATTGCTCCCGCGAGCGAAGCCCAGCCACCAACCGTGTGTACTACCGTCGAACCGGCGAAGTCGATGAACCCCTTGCTTGCTAGCCATCCGCCGCCCCATATCCAGTGACCGACTACAGGGTATATGAAACCAGAAATAAATATGCTGTAAACTAAATATGATGAGAACTTTGTACGCTCTGCCATAGCACCCGCGACTATTGTCGCCGCCGCCGCCGCGAACACGCACTGGAAGAGCCAATAAGCAAACTCCCAAAGACCCTCTGCTGTACCAGGGTTCGCGCTTGCCAGAAAAAACTTGCTAGTTCCGATAAAGCCCGCAAGGTCTTTACCAAACATGATACCGAAGCCGATAGCCCAGTATGCGATCGAACCACAGCAAAAATCCATCGTGTTTTTCATTAATATGTTAGATGCGTTCTTAGCCCGTGTAAAGCCTGCCTCCACCATACCAAAACCAGCTTGCATAAAAAATACCAGAAACGCCGCGATAAGCACCCACACTGTGTCAATCGCTGTCTTGTTCGTCGCGACCGTTGCGCCATCTTGAGCGAAGGCTGTGATAGCGGATAAAAACGTGACCGCGAAGGCTACACCGATAATCCTTTTGTTTACACTCTTTAACATAATCTCCTCTTCCTCCTGTGATAAAATATTGATCTAAATTGTTTTAGTGTGTAAAATTAGTAGCAATAAGCGTGCCAAATGGAAATCGTTCTGATATTAGTGGTAATCTCATGAAGATAGATGATTCTGAAGGAGAACCATCTATCTCTGTTTGTCTACAAAAACGTGGGAAGTGAATGCGATATCTACAATTTTGTGGAGTATTTTCTTGCGGATATCTCATATTTCATTACCTTATAGTCCAAAATACGATTGGTGATGCCAAGCGATTTGGCCGCGCGTGATTTTATACCGACTGCCGCTTTTAGCGCTTCGATTATCAGGTCTTTTTCGTAATGTTCGACCATTGCCGTTAATGAGAGCGGATTTTTCGATGCGTATCCTCCGGTACCATCGCTCATCTGTAGCGTTGGTGGAAGGTGAAAACTGTGTATTACACCATCACTGCTTAACAGCACAGCACGCTCTATGCAGTTTTCGAGTTCGCGTACGTTTCCGGGCCAGTGGTAGTTGACGAGCATGTCTATCGCGGGAGTGTTTATTCGCTTTATATCTTTGCTGTATTCTTTGGAATATTTTTCGATGAAAAAGTCTATCAGCGGTGGAATGTCAGAACGCCGCTCTCTGAGAGCGGGCAAATATATCGGGAACACATTCAGCCGGTAATAAAGATCTTCTCTGAAGTTGCCGTTACCGACGTTTTCTAGCAGGTCTCTGTTTGTCGCGGCTACGATCCTGACGTTCACCTTGAGCGATTCAACACCGCCGACCCGCTCAAACTCTCTCTCCTGAATGACCCTCAGGATCTTCGCCTGTACCGCCAGAGTTAGCTCGCCGATTTCATCAAGGAAAATCGTACCGCCTTTCGCTCGCTCAAACTTACCTTTCTTTAGTCCGAGCGCTCCGGTGAAAGCTCCCTTCTCATGTCCGAAAAGCTCCGATTCCGCTAGGCTCTCAGGAAGCGCGGCGCAGTTTACCTTGACAAATGGAGCCCCTGAGCGGTCGCTTGAATAGTGGATCGCTGAGGCTACAAGCTCCTTGCCTGTCCCGGATTCCCCAGAGATAAGTACAGTAGCGCGGCTGTTCGCCACCTGTTCGATAAGAGAGTATACCTCTAGCATCGACTTAGAGTTACCGATGATGTTTTTTGGGCGGTACTTCGTCTTCAGCATCTCGACAAGTGTCCGGTTCTCCTCAACAAGCTGTCGCCTCTCCTCATCACTCCTCCGCTTCAGCTCGACCGCACGCGCGATCATAGAGGCGATGACCGATAAGACCCGCACATCTTCCTTGAGCGAGATATCGCCCTTGAATATACCATCAACACTCAGCGCCCCGATCGTCTCAGAACCCAACTTGATCGGTACACATATAAACGATACCTGGTCTGTGTCAACAAGCTTACGGGAGCCGGTACGGTCAAGAAACAACGGCTCCTTCCCCACCTGCGGGACAACGATCGGAATGCCCTTCTTGATAACACTACCGGTTATGCCCTCACCGAGCTTATAGTGTCCTTTCGCGATTTCAACGTCAGAGAGACCGTACGCCTCCTCTATAGATATCTCATTGGAATCCTTAGTTAAAAGAGTTATCGTCCCACGGCTCATCCCAGCCTTCTGCCCGAGAATCGCGAGGATTTTTTGTAATGACTCCTCTGGTGAAGGGTGAGCGCTCAATATCTCGCTCACTTCGTACAGGAGCCGAAGTTCTTTTAACTTATTATCTGTTTTGTTTTTTGTCATTTGATTTAACTGCAATACTCCATAATTTTGTTGGTGATGTCGTCAAGAGAAAAAGAGGTCTGCTCTTTTGTTGACATGTCGCGTATAATCGCGCTTCCACTTTTCATCTCATCCTCACCGATGATTAAGACATGCTGACTCTCGTTTTTACCGGCGCGGCGCATCTGGCTCTTTAGTGAATTGTCTGAGTACGTCATCTCGCAGGAGATGTTTTTTGCACGCAGCTGATTGATCAGTTTGAATGAAAAGTCTCTAGCCTCCTGCCCGAGCGCGGCGATGAAAAGCTTTGTTTTTCGCTCATAGTCCTTCGACGTATCAAGCAGAAGTATCAGCCGCTCGACACCAAGCGCGAAACCGATCGCGGGGGTCTTTGGACCGCTGAACATCTCGCAGAGTTTGTCGTATCTGCCTCCGGCGGCGACAGCGTTTTGCGCACCGAGCATATTAGTAGTTACCTCAAAAGTTGTGCGGCTATAATAATCAAGCCCTCGTACCATCTGGTCATTTATTTCGTAAGGCGTGTTAAGAGCGTCGAGGTAGTTTTTGACACTTTTGAAATGGTCAGCGCAAGCGCCGCAGATAGAGTCGAGGATCGATGGCGCGTTGGTCTTCAGCTCATTGCATGACGCCGCTTTACAGTCGAGGAACCTTAATGGGTTCTTCTTGAGCCGCCGTGTGCAGTTATCACAAATATTCTCTTTATGTCCGGTGAGGTACTCAACAAGTTTTTCTTTGTAGACCTTTCGGCACTCGTCACATCCAAGCGAATTTATCTGAAGCGAGAGCCCGGTAAGACCGACCTCGGTGAAAAAACGCATTATCATCGACATGATCTCAGCGTCCGCCATAGGCTCCGCAGCGCCGAATATCTCTGCCCCGATCTGGTGGAATTGCCGGTAGCGTCCTTTTTGTGGTCGCTCGTAGCGGAACATCGGACCGAAGTAGTAGAGCTTGTTCACCGGCTTTTTCGCGTAGATCGCGTTTTGGACGAATGAACGTACTACCACCGCGGTGCCTTCTGGTCTTAGCGTCAGAGACAGATCGTTCCTGTCCGGGAAGGAGTACATCTCTTTTTCTACTATGTCTGTCGCCTCACCGATAGAGCGCGCGAACACCTCGGTTTTTTCGACGATCGGTATGCGTATTTCAGAAAACCCATAAGAGTGGAAAGTATTTCTAGCGATTTTTTCTATGAACTGCCATTTTGGAGAGTCCTCGGGTAAAATATCATTGAAGCCTTTAACTGCGGTTATTTTCAAGTGCTACCTCTCTTTATTTTTAATTTTTCTGTTAGCGGCGCTAAAAACGACATTCCTAGTAGTTTCTTTCCCCATATACATTGCCATATCAGCGAGATGGATCAACTCTTTCTTGTTCTTAGCGTGATTTGGGTATGCCGCGACCCCTATACAGGCTGACAGGTGAATCGAGAGTCCTTCTTCTTTGAGAAAATCATGTTCTTCGATCCCTTTTCTAATCCGCTCGGCTACCATCATACCAGTGCTTATATCAGTTTCAGTCAATACTATAACGTATTCATCGCCACCATACCGGACTATCGTATCTATTTCCCTCAGGCACTCAGTCAACACATCCGCCATCTCTATAAGCACCTTTCCACCGGCCAGGTGCCCATGGGCGTCGTTGATCGACTTGAACTTATCCAGGTCAATAAACAGCAGTAAAAGCGTGGTCTTAAACCTTTTTGCCCGCTTTATCTCCCTGTCAAGTATAAGATGCAGGTATCTGTAATTGTATAGATTTGTGAAATCATCGATGTAGGCGAGCTCCTTCGCCCCGAGATAATGCCCGAGGTTTTCAAACGCTAGGACAGTCTCCTTCGCGATGAATGTCGCGTATCTGAGGCGCGTAGGGGTGAAGTTCCCCTGTTTGTTATTGTTTATCAAGACAATGAATGCCTTGACGACACCATCCGCGCTGATTTTTAATACTATACCATCTTTAAAAGAACGGTACAGTTTTTTGATTTGAGTTGCCTCATCCTTTTTTAGGTGGAAGATCAACTCTTCTTTTTTTGCCCAGCTTGATGTGAATCGCGCGAAAATATTAGCCAGTTTTTCTTTTGTAGTCTCTTTTACTCCTTTATAATTAACCACTTCTATATCGTTATCATCTTCTTCGGTTACCAGAAAAAATCCGAGTGACGCGTCTACTTCTTTCATCAGCACGTCTAATGAATGCTCACAGATTTTTTCCCGGTCAAAAGTCGTAGAAATACTTTTGCATGAATCAATGAGTTGCACCATTTTTTTCAGCTCAGTATTCTCTTCGTATATATTTCTCTGCTCAAGACATCTATGGATCGTTAGCCTGACCTCCTCAGCGTCTACCGGCTTTGTCAGGTAATCATAAGCCCCGAGTTTGAGCGCTTTGACCGCGGAGTTGACTTCAGAATAACCGGTGCAGAATATAACGTCAAGAGTCGGGTGCGTGGTGCGGATATTTTCAAGGAACTTGAGTCCATCCACCCCCGGGAGGATGACATCAGTGATGACCAGGTTAAACTTGCCTTTGCTTAAGATTGTCAACGCTTCATCAGCGCTATTGACTTGTTCTAAATAAAAATTTTCATTTTTTAGAGCGTCAAGCAAAAAGTCTACAAAAGACGCGTCATCATCTACTATAAGAACCTTTGGTTTTGTTTTCATGTTATGTTCTCTATCGATTTTATTTTAACATGTTAAAAATAACAGATATTTGCTGCAATGTCAAGAATGTCAGGGGCTTTATATGGTTATTTCTTTTGACAAGAATAATCAAAAAGACTCCTGCACGACCCTAAAAGGGCATGTTGCCCAATACAATTTAGGGGCTTAAGCCCCTACGCTTCTGTTGCTCACTACCCCGCGATATCAACAACTTACAAAGACGCTTTTTTGAAAAATATGCGAATTGTTCTATTTGGCAACAGTTCCCTCAAGTATCCCATTAAACTAAAGCAAAGTTTATTCGCTTTGCTCAGAGTTTACTCATGGTTCCCGATTACTACTTCGGGGATGACGTTGCGCGTCCTCGGAAATGACGTTGCGTGAAAGCTACATATTTGATCGCCGGGTTAATAACTGTCAAAAAGTTCTTTTATTTCCTGAAACTTTTTTTGCGCTTCATTGTCATATTAGGTAAGCTAATAAAAGGAGGCAATAAAATGCTAAGGAAAATAATTATTTGTATATTTTTTATACTGCTACTGACCACATCTACAGCTTTCGCTGATGGGATGCTGATACCGACGATGAAGGGGGTTCCACCGCTTTCAGTCAAATACCAGAGCGTCAGCGTTAACATTACGACAAATGTCGCCAAGACAAAAGTCGTGCAGGAGTTCTTCAACAACACGAACCGCCAGCTTGAGGCTAATTATGTGTTCCCACTCCCGGCTAACGCGTCTATCAACGACTTCGCGATGTATATCAACGGTAAGAGGATGAGCGGTGAGCTAGTAGAGAAGAAGCGCGCGCGTGAGATATACGAAGGGATCGTCAGAAAGATGAAAGACCCCGGGCTCCTTGAGTACATTGGGAACAACCTTTTCAGGGCGCGGGTATTCCCGATCGCGCCGCACTCCACGCAGAAAATCGAGCTTGAGTACTCGAACATCGTAGCGTATGAGAACAACATCTACACCTATGTCTACCCGCTCAAGACCAGCATGAAAGCGAGCAGGACGCTTGAGGATTTTACCATTACTGTAGACCTGAAATCAAATGTGCCGCTGAAAAATATCTACTCTCCGACCCATGCTGTCGGGATATCCCGCAAGGACGATTATCACGCGGTGATAGGTTTTGAGCAGAACGCGGCGCGGCTCGACAAGGATTTCAAGCTTTTTTACACGGTATCAGAGGATGATATTGGTCTCAATCTCCTTACATACAAACAGAAGAATGACGATGGTTATTTTATGCTTATGGTAGCGCCGAAAACCGAGATAGAAAAAGGTGAAGTGAACAAGAAGAACATTGTTTTCACTATCGATACTTCTGGTTCTATGTCGGGGCGGAAGATACAGAACGCCGTCAAAGCCCTCCGGTACTGCATCGAGAACCTTAACGAGCAGGATAGTTTCAATATTGTCAGGTTCAGTAGCGATGTCGATCTGCTTAGTAAGAAGCTGTTACCGGCAAACAAGGATAACATCAAAAATGCGCTCGATTTCATTATGAGGATGCGCGCGTCTGGTGGCACGGCGATCGACTACTCGCTGGCTGAATCGCTAAAGCTGTTTGAATCGCCTAAGGGGACGAATATACTTGTTTTCATGACTGATGGGCTGCCGACGGTCGGTGAGAGGAACATCAAGCGCATTATCAACAACGCGAGAGCAGGCAATGTGAATCTCGCGCGTGTGTTTAGTTTTGGTGTCGGGCATGATGTCAACACAATGCTCCTCGACTCGATCGCGAGTGACGGAAAGGGTTTGAGCGAGTACCTGAAGGCGAACGACGAGATAGAGATAAAGCTGTCGAGTTTTTATAACAAGGTGGCAAACCCTGTGCTGTCCAACATATTCTTTGATTTTGGTGATATCGATGTGATGAAGTTCTACCCGAAGGCTAACCCGGATATATTCAAGGGGGAAGACCTCGTTATCATCGGTCGGTATCGAGGGCATGGTCCAAGCGTTGTCAAGCTTAACGGCACAGTCAATGGTAACAAACGGGAGTTTGTTTATGAGGGGACTTTCGCGAAGAATGACACGACGAATGACTTCATTCCGAGGCTCTGGGCGGTGAGGCGCGTCGGTAATCTTCTCGAGGAGATAAAACTAAATGGCGAAGAGAAAGAGCTAAAAGACGAGGTAATCACGTTGAGCAAGGAGTACGGCATCATGACACCGTACACATCTTATCTCGTGCTTGAAAACGAGAAGAGCTACGCGAAATATAATATCCCGAGAGTTAGCGGTAACAGGGTCGCAAAAAAAACCGTTAAGAAAAGAGTTAAGAAGTCCGCGAGCAAGGGGTACAGAAAAAGCGGTGATTATGAATCACGCGCGAATTACTACCAAAGCTCAACAATTGGTAAAGCATTAGATGAACCGCTTAACGCCGGTAGGCGCCGTGTGAGCCCAGCGCCAATGATCAGAAGCGGTGAAAAATCAGAGGTAATGCCGACACTGGCTGAATCGCAATCGGCAGAGATAGATTCTTTTGGTCAGCCCCTGGATAATGATGATGTAGATAACTATACATTTGGCGTGCAAGGGTCAAGGATGAAGGAAAAGAACCTGCGCTTGCAATCAGGAGCCGACGCTGTCGAGTTGAGCAAGAGCATCCGTGAGATGAAAGAGCGGAAAGTCGCTAGTGATGAGCAAGTCGCGACTTCTATCAAGATAGTCAAGGACAGGAGGTTCAGGTTTCAGGATGGTTACTGGACGGAAACGAGCGTAAAAGATGAGATGCAGGGCTTGAAAATCAAGTACCTCTCTGACGCTTACTTCAACCTGCTAAAGGCGTTCCCCGATATCAAGGATTATGTCGCGATAGGTGAGAAGGTCAAACTGCTCATCAACGATAAGCTCGTGATAATCGGTGAGGAGGGTGAAGAGAGTATGAGCGAGGAGAAGCTCATGGAGCACTTTAGGGTTTAGGTCATCAACGTATGGGCGACCGGCAGGTCGCCCACTACCATTTTTTAGACATTCTATGCTACCTTTCGATGGCACTGTTTACACCAAATTTACTTGACCTCAACAGTTGTCTGCTTTAATTTATTATAATGAAAAAACTTCTTAGAAAGGCCTTCTCAGCTTTTTACAGGTACTTACAGCGATGGCTTTTTTGAAAACAGGGAGAATTTTTTATTTGGCAACAGTCCCATAATGATCGTTGATCGGGTTATCGCCGCCGATAGCGCCGAGCGCCGCCGTCTTGTAAACGCTTTTTAACTGCCTGGAAAACCGCGGTTTTTTCCGCCCGTAACTCCTGCCGCCGCTTATTTTGTCAAGATTTATGGGCATGTTGCCCAATACAATTTAGGGGGGCAACATGCCCTTAAGTAAACCTTGAGGTCAGCAATGTCAGAGGGCACATCGATCACCGTTATATTGTTGGATTTATTCGTTATTCTCGCTACCGCCATGTTTTTTGTCGACCAGTCTATTGCAATGTAATGGTCATAAGGGCTATCATCCATATCGGTCTCCTTTCTTTCGTGTATTTATTTTTAAGCAAAATCAAAATAACACAAATGAGGTTAACACCTCAAGAGGAGACAACCTTTCTTATTTTATCGCGAAAGCGGCTGTTTTACTTGACAAGCATTGGGCTGTGGTGTAAAAACAATAGAGTATGAAACAAAATTTACATAAAAGAGAAATTTAAATGACTAAAAAGATAGAAACAAAATTTAAAGTAGCGTTAAACAAGCTTGAGCGTGCTGTCAAGCGTTTAGAGGATGGTGAGATCGACCTCGAAAAATCTGTGGATGTTTTTGTAGAAGGTATGGAAAACGCCGCGTTTTGTCAGAATATACTGAACGAGTCAGAACGAAAAGTTGAGATAGTGATAGCTAACTTCGCTAAAGCTAAGGAAGCGTTGCAGGAGTTTGATAAGACCGAACTATATGACGAGGAATAGTTGAATTTAATTAATTACTTTTCGAAAAGAAAAAAAATCGTCGATGACGCATTGGACAAGCTGCTCACCTCTGACAAAAAAGATAAAGCTCAGAGC
>JAJRXV010000153.1 GCA_024276115.1 Deltaproteobacteria bacterium | reverse complement strand
GGTAACATCAACCCTGAGGGCGTATCGATGTTCGAGCCGATCGGTGGAAGCGCACCGAAGTACACGAACCAGAACGTTATCAATCCGCTCGCGGCTATCGGCGCTGTTCAGATGATGCTCGACACTCTCGGTGAAGAGAGCGCGGCGAAGCGGATCGAAGACGCGATAATTAAAGTAATCGCTAACGATATGGATAGCCTCGCGGCCGGTAAAATGGGTCATTCGACAGAAGAGATTGGTACAAAAGTAGCTAATTACGCGGTTTCATAAAAAGAGAGGAATGGGATGAGAAAAGACAGATATAACGTCGCGATAGTCGGTGCCACTGGTGCTGTCGGCGGAGAGATGATATCAACTCTTGCAGAGCGGAAGTTTCCGGTGGCGCGTCTGTTGCCGCTTGCGTCCGGGCGTTCGGCGGGTAAATTCGTGCAGTTTCACGACGAAAACATTTCGGTCAAGGAGCTTGACGAGAACTCTTTTGAGGATATTGATATCGCGTTATTCTCCGCTGGTGGCGATATTTCGTTGGAGTACGCTCCGATAGCGGCGACGTCTGGGGCGGTGGTTGTGGACAACTCGAGCGCTTTCCGGATGGAAGCCGAGGTGCCGCTTGTCGTACCGGAGGTAAACCCCCACGCAATCGCTGATTATATAAACAAGGGGATAATAGCAAACCCGAACTGCTCAACGATACAGATGGTCGTGGCGCTCGCCCCGATACATAAAGCCGCGCGGATAAAGCGGATTGTCGTCTCTACATATCAGGCGACGTCCGGTGCTGGTAAAGCGGCGATGGATGAACTATTTAAGCAGACACTGGCGGTATACAAGCAGGCTGATCTTGAGGTAGAACAGTTCACCGCTCAAATAGCGTTCAACTGCATTCCGCACATCGACGTCTTTTTAGATAACGGCTACACCAAAGAAGAGATGAAGATGGCGAACGAGACAAAGAAGATCTTTGAGGATGATTCTGTAGCGATCACCGCTACAGCCGTGCGTGTACCTGTATTCTACAGTCACAGCGAGTCGGTGAATATAGAAACGGTAAAGAAGATCACAGCAGATGAGGTGAAGAAACTGTTGAAGTCCGCTCCGGGTGTAAAAGTAGTCGATAATCTAAAGAAAAATGAATACCCGATGCCGGTGGACGCTGCCGGACAGGATGAGACTTTTGTCGGCCGTATCCGGGATGATGAGTCTATCGAAAACGGTATCAACATGTGGATTGTCGCGGATAACATCAGAAAAGGCGCGGCGCTGAACGCTGTGCAGATAGCTGAGATATTGATCGCGAAGTATCTATAGTCAATTAATACAATTAATGTGGACGCCTCTTCAGGCTGTGGCGTCCACATTATTTTAACCAAATCAAATCAAATTAATTCAAAGTGTGAAATGGTATATTTCTTAAAAAAAATATTTTTTTTCACGGCTCTTATAGTCATTCTACAAAGCTCCATAGCGGATGCCAGTAGAACTGAAAGGCGCAACTCTGTCGTCAAAGCGGTAGAGAAAGCAAGCCCTGCGGTCGTAAACATCAGGGTTGAACAAAAGCGAGAAGAGTATAAAATGCGTACTTTCGGGGCTCCTTTTGCCGATGAGTTTTTTAAGGATTTTTTTGAGCCAAGGATAAAAAAAGAAACGGTTCAAACCAGCCTCGGTTCAGGGGTAATCATCACCGAAAGCGGCTACATCATAACCAACCAACATGTCATCAGAAGCACGTCCAGCATAAAAGTGATTCTGGCGGATAATCGCGAGTTTTTCGCGAAGGTGGTCGGCGCAGACCCCGGCACAGATATAGCGGTGCTGAAAATCGACTCCGACAAGCCGTTACCTTACCTCACCATGGGGCGTTCAGATGACCTGATGATCGGAGAGACTGTTATAGCTATCGGTAATCCGTATGGTTTTTCTCACACTGTGACAACCGGAGTATTAAGCGCGGTCGGTCGGACACTGAAAACTGATGATCGAACATATACGAATTTTCTACAGACTGACGCGGCGATAAATCCGGGTAACTCAGGTGGACCACTCCTAAATGTCGATGGTGATGTGATCGGTATCAACACCGCGCTATACGTGAAGGCGCAGGGGATCGGGTTCGCTATACCGATAGATGTTGTGAAAAGTGTTGCGGATAATCTGCTCCATTATGGCGAGGTTCACAAGGGGTGGATCGGTGTTCAAGTGCAGGATATTACGGTTGAGCTGGCAAACTACTTTGGCTACCACAGCACAAAGGGTGTGCTGGTTTCAAAAGTATTTGAGAAGTCACCGGCACAGAAAGCCGGCTTAAAAACCGGTGATATCATTGTCAGTATCAACAAAGCGAACACATCATCGAAGCGTATGTATATTGAGCTTCAACGGCAATATACAACTGGACAGGCTCTTAACTTTGAACTGTTCAGACGAGGCGAATATATTGATGTCACGCTGGTGACCGAAGATGTACCGGACAGATATTTTAATACTTATTTTGAGGATATTCTCGGAGTGGAACTCGCGGACATTGGTCGCAACGCGATAAGGAGATTTAGTTTAAGGACTAATGAGGGCGTACTAATCCATAGTGTAAAAAATGGTGCGATTGCGTATAAGAATGGAATAAGAAACGGTGATGTTATACGCAAGGTAGACGATTATATAGTTAAAAACAAGTCTAGTCTTTATAAAGCTTTGCAGTCACTAAAGCGTAAGAAGTCATCGATATTGTTGCTTATACAGCGCGGTCAATATGGTTATTACATAACAATGAACCTTAACTATTGATTCACCTTTGAGTACGCTGACATATATATAAGCTTATCTTCATGCTTTAACGCCGAGCCACAAACGTCATCAGAGTTGAACAGTAAATCCTCCCCGAGCCCGACAGAGTTAGTTTTTTCAAACTCAGTTTTTTTTATCTCACTAAGGAATTTTAGAGCCCTTCTTCTAATAGTTTTCAGTTTTTTGGTCTTGCCACTGTATGATTCTAAAGCATCAATAGAGTAACTGTTGAGGATCTTATAGTGTAGTTTCTCCATTATCTCAGGGTCAGAAAATATTTCACAGCTGACTACCTTGTTATTGATGAGTACGACCATACCTACTTGCCCGGCTACACATCTGAACTTTTGATTAAACTTATTAAGCTTCTTAATGTATTTTTTGTATATATCATTCATCGCGCTGGTAGTAGAGTCAATATGCATCGCCTGCATCTTGCTCTCAATATCGTTCCATACTTCATGTTGTGAATGCGATTTTACCTGCCTTTGCCTGCTCGACATCTCTGTTTGAAAAATCTTCTTACGCAAACCGAAATATACCCTCGTATGCCCAGAGGAAAACCGCTTCGTCTTGTAGTTCCAGCGGTTACGTTCAACGCAACTAACCGGTATGATGAGTTCATCCCGCTCAGGCACAAGAACAACAGAGTTTGTCACCCTGTTCTGTTTAGCCCCTACAAGCTCCTCACCGTCAAGGATAAATACTTTTTCATCACTTAAGTTCTGTAGCATCAAGTTTGGTACGTCACCCATCTCAGATGTCTCTTTGATGCAGATACGCTCGGTTTCAAGCGCTTCATCAATTGTCAGAAAGTTATGACCTGCCGCCTGATTTGTAGAGATTGGAAAAATTGTAAGGTTTCGATACTCCATCTTCTCCCCTAACTTCAAACTTCTCAGAAAACTTCCAACTAGCTGTTTCATAGTCCACCCTTTTTAATATTTAGATTGTTAATAAATATCTTTACTTCTTGACTATGATTTTACACTGAAGCTTTGACAGGAGTGTGTCAATAATTCTATAGCATTTTAGTTTTTTTTATATTTGTTAAGAGCAGCTAGCAGGTCTTTCTTAATAGTTTCGCGTAGATATGGTGGGGCAAGGACTTCACAATTCGGTAAAAATTTGTATATCCAGTGTTTGATCTCTTCTGTACCGGCGACAGTAAAAGAGAGGGTAACGCTTCCATCACTGTTATTGATTACTTTCTGGGTTGGATGCCACTTTTCACGGCGCAGGATCGTATGCTTGATCTCTTCATCAAACCTTACGAGTACTTCAGCTGTTTTTCCACTATAGTAGCGCCAGCTCCTTTTGACGTGTTCGGCAAGGTTGAAGTCCTCAGGGTAAAAGAAGTATTTATCAGTTATCTCAAGCTCTCTGATATTATCGACAGAAAAGTGCCGCACCTCGCCCCGAAAATGGCAATAAGCGACCATTATCCAAAAACCGTTAGAGTATATAAGTCCATAAGGATCAATCGATCTTTTCGTTGTAGTCCTCCTCGAAAGAGTAAAATATGTCATGTTAAGCCTGCAAGTATCCTTAATACTCTTACTGATAATAGAAAATATTTTCTCAAACTTATAAAAGTCTTTCGACTCGTCAATATTTATCCATATCGGCAACTCAGAGTTGCTCTTTTCAAGCTTTATATCTCCTCTAGCTTTGTATGTTACTTTGTCAAGTACACTATTGAATGATGTGGCAAAAGGGATACCGAGGTTTGTTACAAGGTTTTTTAAAGTCGCCAGAACGGAGACCTCATCCTCTGAGAGACCGATTTTTTTTAGGGTATAACCGCTGTAAAAAGAGTACCTAAGCGTCACCGAATCTCTATAAATCGGGACATAAGCCGCCTTGAGCGTTTTAAAATAGCGATATATGGTTTTTTCAGAAACCCCAATTTCTGTGGCAAGTTGCTTTACTGTATAGCTGTTTCCAGAATCAAAATGGTTAAGGAGTTTGAGAATATTAACGATCTTTTCTGAAACACCAAAAGTAGAACTTCTGGTTAATTTATCGAATTTTTTATTATTTTTTACTTTTGGATTTTTCTTTACCATGTTAACGCCTTACAGACATAGGTATAGGGAAGCTGGCAACAATCATTAGCGGCTCATCCTCTCTTTTGATTAGCGTAAAAGTTACATCCACCGGAAAAGTAATACCATCTTTTCGTTTTATTGATAATTTTATTTTCTTCGTTTTAAATTTATTATTTTTTGATTCCTTGATCTCATTTAATAAGAGATCACAATTTTTCTGAAACTTATCCGCGATAAGCGTAGTACAAAAATGGTTCCCGAGAACTTCTTCCCTCTTAAAGTTAAAAACCTTTTGATTCGCCATATTCCAGTAAGCTATATTTCCATTTTTATCAAGAACAATCGTCGCGTTTGAAGTCGCGACCAGAGATGCGGGAGTATCACTTTCTATAAGTCTCGCGCTCTTTTTATTCTCATTCGATTTGTCTCTGGCGACAATCAAAAGGTTCAACGCCCCCTTGACTTTAACTCGTGAAATCGAAGCCTCTGTAATAAATTCCTCACCATTTTTTCTTACAGCTATATGCTCCCCAATAGTATCAACATAATCATGAGTACCAGTGCGTTTCATCACTTCTCTCATCTTAGAAAACTTTTCATGAAACCTCTCAGGAGATAAATATTTATATGCTCTTTTACCTATGATCGCAGAGCTGGAGAAGCCGTAAATCCTTTCAGCGGCCTTATTCCAATAAATAATATCTCCGTTATTATCGAGCATATATATCGCGTCTTGAGTTGAAGAGGTCAGTAGCTCAATCTCGTTCTTGATCATTTCTATGTTATCCTCAGCACGCCTCCTCTCTAGCTCCATAGAGGCTCTTACAGCGAATATTTTCAACATTGTCTCAACAGAAAGCTGGTTGCTGAACTCCTGGCGACTCATTATCGATATAACACCGATCTTCTTACTATCAGAATCAAGCAGTGGAACACCACTGTAACTTATAAAACCATTTTCGATAAAGTAATTAGGATTAGCTGCTTTTTCTTGAACATTACCAGAAAAATACTTAAAACCCTCTTTTTGAACTAAATTACAAATACAACATGGTTTACGACAAATATAATTACCTTTACCCAGGGCTCCTGGAGTTGTCGCGACTACCCTGAAGGTCTTCTCTTCCCCGGGCATCAACTCACATATATGCGCATTGTCAGCAGGGACAAAATTCGCGAGTTTTTTCACAAGGGAACGCAGTAGATCATCCCCCTTTGATCCGACAAACCCCAAAGCGATATTTTTTAACGCCTCCTCTGTACGCTTCTGGCTAGTGATATCCCTGACATTCAAAATCATACTATTATTTCCGCCCAATGTCATAGTAGAAAGGGACACTTCCACCGGAAATTCTCTACCGCTTTTATCCTGAGAGATAAACTTGTTTGGCATACTAGCCATAGTTAACTTCCCGGCCTTCTTAAATTCCGCTAGTGACTTCTGATGCTGCTTATGGTAGCGTTTTGGAGAAAGGTATTTGTAAAATGCTTTCCCGGTGAGCTCTTCTTTTTTATACCCATATAACTTCTCCGCCGCGCTATTCCAGTAGATTATTCTACCGTTTTCATCAACAATAAAAACCGCGCTGTTCACAGAATCAGCCATAACGTGGAGATCATCATATTCTTTTTTTTCAATCAGCGCACCGACCTTCTTGAAAGTGAAACCACCGCCGACTGAGTACCTTAGAGAAACCGGATCCCTATCAATAGGCAGGTATGCTGACTGTAAGGTCTGCAAGTACCTGTATATCGTCTTCTTGGAAACGTTCAGTTTTTCTGATAGTTCTTTAACCGTATAGCTCATGCCGGACTCAAAAAAACCTAACATCTTTATAATGTTAACTATCTTATCTGATACTCGTGAAGAGCTGTTTTTATTTAGCTTACTAAAATCCTTTGTCAAGTTTAAAATTCTCCTTTGCTTCTATGATTCTATGCTTCTTTTTAACAGGGTATGTTGCCCTTAAAACAAAACCGGGGTAAAAACGCCGTCTTCATACAATAATAAGCCTTTGTTACCACCGTACATTGTGCATATACCTACATCTATATCAAATATTTTTCCTTTGGGGCTACGCTTTATCTCCGGTATCTTGCAACGCGATGGAGTATGTCCGACTATCTGATGTATCAACTCATCTTCGCGCTCTAGCAAGTCTATATTATAATCCGCCCAAAAGATGCCGGGCTTTCCAGTTCCACCTCTTGATTGTCCAATAAAAAAGATATCGTCTGAAAAATCACCAGTTATCACGGCATTGAGTAGCTTAAAGTTAAGTTCATCAGCTAGCTCACGCAAGCTTCTTTTTTTAAGATCATTGTTGCCAAAAATATGCGGCATAATCCCGGCATGTACAACCATCCAACCATCTAACAAATAAGCCGCGACAATTCTGCCACTTACAACAGCGCTTTTTATCCTGTCAACCAAAAGCTCTGTGTCACGCGCACGCGCTATAATAGGTCCTCCAATGTGACCTAACTCATGATTACCCAATAAACGTATTACAACCCCACCCTCATTAGGCGCCTCACACTGAAGCCGCTCAAAAAGCTCAACGGACTCTATTACCTCGCTTCCTCTGTCAACAATGTCACCGGTCTGGATCAGGCGACACTTACACCCCTTTTTCCAGTGACCGTTTTCGTCAAATATCCCAACATGTTGAAGGATTTCACAACACCTGCTATACTCACCATGTATGTCGCCTAATATATAAGTCTTCATATCAACGGCTTATGTCTGATCTGAAAAACCGTTCACCGATTCCATTAGCACCTATCTTTATGCTTACCTTCCTACCGCATTTGGGGCAGAAACCAACGTAGGCAGTTTCAGCTTTATTCTTATAGATACGAGAATATACGCTACATTCTTCAAAAAACATACCAATAAAGCTTCTCTTTACATTGCCGGTTTTTTCTGAATCACTCATCAGCGCAATCCCCTCCCAATATTGAATAAAACGCTATTATATTAATTATATATCACTTTTATGGTCAATGCAAGTTGATTTCTTAAATATACTTACTTTTAGTGATAAATAATGGCTCAAGAGGCTACTGGCAAACACTAATGTATACGATTACTTTTTTATTTGAAAACAAATTATTAGAACTTGACATATTCAATTATGATTAGTATAGTTATATACATAATTGCGTATTTATCTTCACTATTAACTCGGCGATAAAATATAAAGACTCCGGGACGACTCCAAAACTGTCGTCCTGAATTCATTTCAGGATCTGGCAATCTTATAAATGCGGGTAGATCCCGAAACCAGTTCGGGACGACGGCAGGAGTATTGCACTATACATTTTATCACCGGGTTAATAACACTCAATATATTGTTTAATTAAAAGGAGTGTATTTATATGAATAAAATGAATTGCTGGGAAGTCTTGAAATGCGGACGCGAATCAGAAAGCGACGACGCTGACGCAATGGGCGTATGTCCCGCGGCGTCAGAAGAAAAACTTACCGGTATTAATGGCGGCAAATACGGAGGCAGGTCATGCTGGGCGATTGCGAGAACATTCTGTAACGGAGAAGTCCAGGGGACCTTCGCACTCAAGCTCCCTATGTGCCAAAAGTGTGAGTTTTATATCATGGTCAAAAAAGAAGAGAGTAGCAACTGGCAAAATGCCAGAGTAATATTTGCCAGACTTGCCGAACCTCACAACGATAAATAAGCTTTAACCTCTTTTATTTTTCCATTACCTCTCTGATATTATATCTTTTTATGCTCTTGTCATTAAATCTCCATTCATAATTCTTAACTCTTAACCCTTGCTATTTGATTTATTTTACATTATAATTCAATGATAAATAAAATAATTTGGAGGTGAACTGTATGTCAGAAAAAATCATAGGTATAATCGGCGGGAGTGGTTTATATGAAATGGAAGGGATGACAGACATAAAGGAAGTCGAGATCGACACGCCTTTTGGTAAACCTTCTGATAACCTGATAACAGGAACGCTTGGTGACGCTAAGATGATATTCCTCGCGAGACACGCCAGAGGACACAAGTTGCTACCGTCTGAGATCAATTTCCGCGCTAACGTATACGCCATGAAAAAACTCGGAGCTCAGTACATAATCTCAGTCAGCGCTGTAGGGAGCATGAAAGAAGAGATCGTTCCAGGGCATATGGTGATGCCTGACCAGTTTATCGACAGAACTAAAAATCGCATTTCCACCTTCTTCGGCAGTGGGGTTGTCGGACATATTCAGTTTGCCGACCCGGTATGTCTTGACTTAAACAACTCACTCTGCGATGCCGCGGATTCGGTTAATGTAACGTCGCATAAGGGCGGCACATACATCTGCATGGAGGGCCCGGCGTTTTCTACCCGCGCTGAGTCAAATGTATACAGAAGCTGGGGCGTCTCTGTCATCGGCATGACCAATCTGCCAGAGGCGAAGCTCGCGCGTGAGGCTGAGATATGTTACGCGACACTAGCTTTAGCTACCGACTACGACTGCTGGTATGAGGCTGAGGATGACGTATCTGTAGACGCGATACTTGAGATAATCAAAAATAATGTCGCGAACGCTAAGAAGATAATTCGGGCAGTGGTCGATATGATTCCGGCAGAGAGAACCTGTAGCTGTAAAGACGCGCTTAAATTTTCTATTATGACAGATACTAAAACGATACCGGAAAAAACAAAGCAGGATCTTGATATAATTATTGGTAAGTATGTTTAACAGGCACGCCTGTTTTTTTCGCGGGTTTACTCATTCTGTCGCTTGGTGATATAGCCCATTACATATTAAGGGGTTGTTTTGAAACCTTTTTCAGGTGATAGATTTCAGTTTTTTTCAGATTTGCAGAGCTACTTGGCTCTGCATAAAAAAACTTACGAATCCTTTTTTAAGATTCCCCGTAAGAAGATCCGTCACTCATTGGGTGGGATCAACCGGGAAATAATGATTCCCTTTGTCTTCTCGAGTTACGTTGAGGATATAATATTATCATCATTGAAGGAGTTAGCGGAGCTTATCAAATTCCGCTACGAGGATCATATTGTAAAAAAAACGACCGATGACGATCACTCGAGCCTGAACATATCATCAAAAACACGACGTGAATTTGGGCTACCTCAAAAAACACTAAAGACCACCAACCTCGACGCCAACACGGCGACGATAGATGTTATAACCCAGATACTCGAAAATGACAGCACGGCTGACGCGTCACTACTCGCGTACTGGTTCTCAAAAAAATCAAATGGCTCTGAGCTGATCCATGGATTGCTCATGTTCTATAACAAAATGATCGCTGAAGAGATAAGAACGTCCACGGCTGAACCTACTGCTTACATAGCGCATCTGGCGCTTATAAAACTACTACGGAACTTCAAAACAGCGACAATAAAAAACATCCGTGTGCGTGGAGTAACATTAGAGCGGCTTGACAGACTATTTTCCAACATTTTGCACGTACTACTCACTACGGCGATAAAAAGTAGCCTGAAACAATTTGAAAAAAAACAGGTGGCGTATAACCTGGTGAAGCTTGAATACTTGTTGCTCGCGACTGTATCACCGATGATATTCTCGATGACTGACAAGGGGACACTAAAAAACGATTACAATATATACCATATTCCACTCTCTCTTTTTGAATCTATTGCGCCATTATATGAAGAGCTCAAAAGTGACGCGCCTCTCGCTGACAGAGTGAAATCTCTCCAGCATAAGCTCAAGAAAGATATCCAGAATAAAGCGCTGTACAACGCTAAGCTGATACGGTTTAGATACGCCGTATTAGAGTATCTGTTTGAAAACGATAACCAGAAAGATCAAGCGAGCAACTATCTGCTTGCGTTGATTCGGGACAGCAAGCTACTTGACCTTGCTCTCAACAACTCCGCAGAGATGGTGAACAGCGAAAACTGCATGAAGATTCTACATGAAAAGAGCAAAATAGATGAAAATATCCAAGATTACATCCATGAGATTGAAACACGCTTTGACCTTTTTAAGGCAGGCAGCCTCAAGTCAAAATTCCTAATAAAAACGAAGGACGAGCTAAGTAACTTAATAAGAAACTTCATCTGCGCGTATGAGGATAACAGAATAAAAGAAGTCGCGGGTACTGTTATAGAACAGTTGAATGACAAACGCGGTACAACAAAAGATGAAGAGCTCGACCGGGAATACCATAAAGGGCGGCTGTATCGCTTCGCCAACGATGACATGGACACTCTGAAAGAGCTCTCTATCAAGAGAGAGGGGCAACTCTTTATCGATTTAAAAGACTACACAAAAAAGACATATCGAGCAAAAGAGATAGTCATGGCGGATTTCATGATGAAGGAATTTTACTTACCTATCTTATCCGCCGGAAAAAAATACTTCGTCGGTGTAGGCTCATTGGATGGCTCAAAAAACGTCACGCTGAACAATCTTCTAGGTGACGCTGTAGCATTTTCTGGTACGGTACACTCGCTTGTAAACCTCGCCGAAGATATTCAAAATATCGCGAAGGAGTATGAGAAAAAACTGCGACGTATCGAGTTTGAAAGCAGTGACTTTGACCCTCATGAAGTTGAGCATGACGATGGGGGGCTTGATTCGGGGCTCTTTATCTCTTATGGCGCGCCCGCCGAGATCATCGATATCGAGGATGAGGTGTGGGGTAGCTCAAAAGTCGCGATCGCCGAAAAAATAAACGAAGCGGCGCGTGGTACAGCACGAAATAAGTCACTACGGAAAAAGCTACTCAGCATAATCCGTGAAGAAGAGGAGCGGAGACAACGTAAGAACTTACTTTATCCTTTTGCTGTATACATTGATAATACTTACGCTTTTAACTTTGACATAGATATGGCAAGCGCTTTGGAGCTTGCGATTAAGAACAAAGATAAAGAGCTTGCAAAAAAACTGTCGCAATCGATATCCAAGTTGTGTTATAATGGGATATGTTCAGCTATGGAAACTGAAGATGGCGGATATTCGCCTGATTTAACGTTCGTCGATTACGGTCATGACATCTATAACCTCGGTGAAGCAATGAGTATAGAAGCGGTGATAGCGTATATCAAAGAGGTAAAGGACAAGAAGAACTTTTTCAAGCAGGATGTAAGGGTGTCGGACTTCAATAAAGCGATATTAGATGAATTTGTCTTCCCTGTCAAACTTCTGAAATTTATCGTCTTTACAGAAAAGTACAACGACAAACTAAAAGTCGATCTTTTTAGATATGCCGGTCAGGTAAAGTTCAAAGGTTTTGAGGCTAAAGAAAACAACACAATGGTCTTTGAGATAATAAGAAAAGACTCGCTATTTTATAACCTGCTGATGAAGCATCACTTGAACGACTGGATACAAGAAGCGAAAAAAACAGGATACGCTTCAGATATTAATGTTTTTTTCAAAAACAAAAGGTGGCTCGATGATGAGTAAGAGTGATAACAATGAAGGTAGCAGCAAGATACCTATTTTAATCGTAGATGACGAGGTTCACACGCGATTAGCTCTCACTAAGTTGCTGGAACGTGAAAATTTCCTGCCTTTTTCCGCAGGATCCGGGGAAGAAGCGCTAAAGATACTCAAAAAAGAGAATATCGACATAGTTATCACTGACCTTAAACTGCCTAACATGAACGGCATAGATCTGTTAAAAAATATCAAGGAGACAGCACCGCATATCTGCACTCTTCTTATCACCGGGCACGCGACAATAAAAACAGCTGTTACGGCCATAAAAGAAGGCGCTTATGATTACATTTTGAAGCCGCTTAAATTTGATGAGCTGAAAAAAGTGATCGACAAAGCGCTCGACCAACAGCGTTTAATCAATGAGAACACATACTTAAAAAAACTACTGTATGGAAAATATGATTTCAGCAACATCATCGGTAAGAGCCTGGCAATGCAGGAGGTTTTCAATGTGATGGAGAAGGTCGCTGACCAGGACTGCTCTATTTTGATTCTCGGTAATTCTGGTACCGGCAAAGAACTTGTCGCGAAAGCGGTACACTACAACAGCTCGCGACGTGACAATAAGTTCGTGGCTATAAACTGCGGCTCTATCCCGCACAACCTGCTCGAAAGTGAGCTTTTTGGGCATGTCAAGGGAGCTTTTACCGGCGCCCACGCAACCAAGGTGGGGAAGTTTGAATACGCGGATAACGGAACAATATTTTTGGATGAAATAGGTAATATGAGTCCTGCTCTACAAGTGAAATTACTTCGCGTACTCCAGGAGAAAGAGATTGTAAAAGTCGGCGACACCAAGTCAAAAAAAATCGATGTGCGCGTGGTTTCAGCGACAAACGCCAACCTGACTGAGGCGATAAAAAACGGGACATTTAGAGAAGACCTATATTATAGACTGGACATAGTACAATTAAATCTCCCTACCCTTGAAAAGCGTAAGGGCGATGTACCTTTACTGGCAAAATATTTCTTAAAGAAATACTCAAAGAAAATCAAGAACAAGAAGGTTATTATTGATGATTCCGCGATCAAGTTACTTGAAGCTTATGACTTCCCCGGTAATGTCCGAGAGCTGGAAAACATGATCGAGCGCGCGATAATATTATGCGATGATAATAAAATCACTGAGAAAGATTTTCCACAAAATGTTAGAAGCAAGGCTTTGATCCCCAAGGCAAGCAGGGTCAAAAGCGATAAGCACACCACAACCGGTATAGACCTTAACAGTGAGCTGGCAAAATTTGAAAAAGAACTGATCAAAAACGCTATGGCGCTACATAAAGGAACAAAGAGTAAAGCCGCGAAATTTTTAAACATTAACCGTACCACTTTAGTTGAGAAGCTAAAGCGAATGGAAATCTCTTTTAACTGAATTGACTACCCCGTAACAGGTCTGGGGTATCAGATATTGTAGCTTGCTATACTATTAAAGTGCATAAACCCGCAGAAAAAAACAGGCGCGCCTGAACAAGAAAGGTAACAAAAATGGATATTGACGGGCAAGAAAAAAAATCATTGTTCTATTACCTTTTTAAGAAGAACGTATTCGTATTAGATAATTATGTAAAGAGGGAAAACATTATGAACAACAGAGGATTACACAAGTTTTTTTTATGCCTTGTGACTACGCTTATTCTGACATTCCTGATTTCTCAGGAGTCTAAGGTCACAACGTATAGCTACGAGAAAGGCGCGATTGCTGATTCAACTATAAAAGCGCCATTTCTTATAAGAGTAGAGGATTCAAAACAAGTCAGGGTAATGAAGAAAAACGCGCGCGAACACGCACTATCAGTCTATGATTACGACTCAAAAATACCTCTTGACATTCAGAAAAATGTTGATAACGCGTTCGGGATAATCCAACGGCTTTACACGAATTACAACAATAAAGTCGACGAGGTAATAAATAGCTATGCGGTCAATGTAGCTACACCACCGATTGAAGAGCCACAGCCTAAGCCGGTTGTTACGCCTGAAGGCGACAAAAACACCCCAGTGACTCTGGATAAAACGCTACCCAAGCCAGATAAGGAGCTGATAAAGGCGAAAGATGTTATTGTGGAAGAGCCGGTTGAGCTGATAACACTCAAAGTAGGTGAAAGAGAAGTAAGCATCCCTAAAGATAAGAAAAAGATGTTTGAGGCAGACATAAAAGCAATCCAGAAGCCTGAAGAACAGATCATCACAATGAAAAAGAATTTCGAGGAAGCACTGAAGATAACTCTTACTGATAATGAATACAAAGTGCTTATAGACAGCAAATTTACCCTTCAAATACGTGATAATATTAAGTCAATAATCTCAAAATCTATGGAAAATTTCATAGTCCGGGATAAAGGGCTTTTGCCTGACGATCAATCTAAAGGTATAATCATTCGCAAAATCGAGACTCAAAAAGAAGACAGGATAAAAGATATAGGTATCGTCAAAGATTACAAGGACGTAAAAAACATAATAGCGATTATTTCTAAAGATATGCTTAGTGAGATTAAGTCAAAGAAGCTTGTGAAACTAATACTTAACAAGTCACAAGAGCTGATAACACCAAACCTTTCACTAAACAAAAATGAAACGGAAAAGCGGAAGAAAAAGGCCGAAGACGCTATATCACCGGTATTTTTTGAGGTTAAAAAAGGTGAAGTCATCGTCAGAGAAGGTGATCCGGTAGAAGAACAGGACATCTTGTTTTTACGCAAACTTAGCACAACAAAGCTCGAATACAGATATGTAAAGATCTTCGTCGGGGTTTTCATGATGCTACTGACTTTAACACTTGTTGGTTATAGGTTCGCCTCGAAAAATATCAGAAAATTTACAATAGACTTTAAAGACGTTTTGCTGATGTGCGTGATCTCGATTTTTGGGCTACTCATCGCAAAAGGGTTCATATTTATCTCCGAAGCGATGAGTATCAGACTACCCGGCACAAATGTCGCCGATTACTATTATGCTATTCCATTCGCGTTGGGCGCAATGACAATCAGAATAGTACTCAACTCAGAAACCGCCCTCATCTACTCGCTATTTTCGAGCCTTCTGTATGCGTTGTTGATGGATAACTCTATGATTATCTTTGTTTATTCTTTTGTAGGAAGTTTGGTCGCCGCTCTAGGGGTGACTCACTGCAAACAACGAACAACAATGATCAAAGCCGGATTCATGGTAGGATTTATCAACGTTCTGCTAATACTATCCTTCAACACGTTCAACCTGAAGCTCGACGTTTTCTCTGAAAGCAATGTGACGCAACTTGTATCAGGGTTCGCTAATGGTATAATTCTCAGCATACTTGTTTCGGGGGTAATTCCGATAATAGAGGCTGTATTCGGCTACACTACCGATATCAAGCTCCTTGAGCTGGCAAATCTTGACCACCCGCTTTTGAAAAAGCTTCCGATTCACGCTCCGGGCACATATCAGCATTCGATCATTGTCGGCTCTATGGTAGAGGAGGCCGCGAAAGCGATAAACGCCAACCCGCTCCTCGCCCGGGTAAGTTCATACTACCATGATATAGGTAAAATTAAGAAACCACTTTATTTCATTGAGAACCAGCGGGAGATAAACAACAAGCACGATAAGCTCAGCCCCAATATGAGTAGTTTGATTATCATATCTCATATTCGGGAGGGTGTGGAGCTCGCGACAGAACACAAGCTTGGCAAGAAGATAATAGATATTATCCAACAGCATCACGGTACAGGGCTGATAAAGTACTTCTACAAAAAAGCTAAGGATCAAGAGGATGAAAATCTGCAAACAGTAGACGAGAAGGACTTCAAGTACCCCGGTCCGAAACCGCAGACGAAGGAGGCTGGGCTGGTGCTTTTGGCTGACGTCGTTGAGGCGGCGGCAAAAACAATACCTGAATTTACTTCCGCGCGGATACAAGGTGTCGTGCAGAAGATGATAAATAAGATGTTTTCAGAGGGGCAGCTTGATGAGTGTGAGTTGACGTTGAAGGATCTTAATAAGATAGCAAAGGCGTTTAACCATATCTTGAACGCGATATATCATCAAAGAGTCGATTACCCAGAGCTGGCTTACAAACAAAGCGAGAGGAAGCAAAAGCAAAATGGAGATACAGTTAAGAAGCAATCATCAAAAGATACAGATAAACAAGGCGGTGATGAAAACGAAGATAAAGAAAATCTTAAACGCCTTGGAATGTCCAAGTAGCACTGAAGTCAGCGTACTCTTTGTCGGAGATGAAGAGATTAGGGGCTTGAACGCGAAATACTTAAACAGAGATTACCCTACTGATGTAATATCTTTTCCAATGCGAGAGGGGGAGGACTCAGGTATAAATGACTACCTTCTTGGTGATGTTGTCGTATCCCTTGACAACGCTAAGGAATACGCCGAAAAAAAAAATGTGACTATTGAGGAGGAGACTATCTACCTGCTCATCCATGGCATTTTACACCTTTGCGGGTACGACCATGAGAAAGAGGACTCTGACGCCAAAGCGATGAAAAAGAAAGAAGAAGAACTATTTAAAATGATTACTAAAGGAGAGGAATAATTGGAAGATGGTCCCATTAAACGGTTGTTGTTAAATTTAAACAACTATTTACATAGTGAAAACAAGGATGAAAAGTTAAATATCACTGAAGAAGAGATAGAAATATTACTGGATGTCAGTGAAAAAGAAGGAGTTATTGACGAAGATGAAAGTGAGATGTTGCACAGCATCTTACAGTTCAAAAACATAATCATAAGAGAAATAATGAAACCAAGGACAGAGATAATCGCGCTCTCAAAAGAGTCAACGATCGCCGATGTTCTGGACATAGCGAGCAACGAAAACTTCTCGCGGATTCCGGTGTATGAGGGTAGTGTAGATAACGTCGTCGGAATCTTGTATCTGCGCGATCTGCTACAGTATTGGGGGCGTGCCCCTGAATCGATCAACCTCATGCAGATATGCCGTACACCTTTTTTTGTTCCTGAGACCAAAAATGTCGAGGAGCTCTTCAAGGAGTTCAAGAAAAAGCGGACACACATGGCTATAGTTATCGATGAGTACGGTGGTACAGCCGGTATCGTGACCTTTGAGGATATTCTCGAGGAGATAGTCGGGGATATCAAAGACGAATATGATGACGAGAAAGAGGAGATCGTAAAACTCAGCGAAAACTGCTACAGCGTTGACGCTCGTATCGATCTTGATGAATTCGATGACTTTTTTCACACTGAACTGCCGAAAGAAAAATATGAGACGCTCGGCGGTTTCATATTCCATCTGACCGGCAAAGTCCCCACGATAGGTGAAAAAATCGATTACGAACACTTTTCGTTTGAAATAACCGAAGGTAATGAACGAAGAGTGGATAAAGTGAAAGTCTACGTTAACGTACCAACCGACTCTGACGAAACGAAAAAGGAATAACCCCGCCACGTGAAAAAACTCAATATATTTCGACTTACATTAACTGAATATTTTCTGTTGACCCTCTCCGCGGTCGCCCTCGCCTGCTCATTTGAGAATATCAACATCGACGCACTCATCTGGGTTGGACTTCTACCGTTTTTCATCGTTATAGAGAAAAAAAGCGCGAAGGGATCCTTCCTCGCCGGTCTATACGTCGGACTGGTTTTCTACTTTTTGACTATGTACTGGCTCATCGCTACCCTCTCTACATACGGAGCGATGAATATAGTACTCTGCACCCTGATATTCCTGCTGTTGGCGCTTTACCTCGCCGCATTCTTTGGACTCTTCGCGATGTTGCACAGATACACACTCAAACGATTCGACTCTGTTTTCATCGCGCCACTAATCTGGGTGCCGCTCGAATATCTCAGAACATATCTGATCTCAGGGTTTCCATGGATACTCTTTGGATATGCGACTTACCGCCGGTTCGGGCTTACACAGGTTGCGGATATCACAGGCGTTTACGGACAATCATTCCTCATACTGCTGGTCAACTCCGCACTATACAGAATGTACAGGTACTTCACTTCGGAGAAAAAAAAGCTGTACAAAATCGAAGCCGCTATCACATGCGCAATATTTATCGCCGCTCTCCTTTATGGCGCTTTGTCGCTAGACGAGAGTATAATCAACAAAAATAACCCGATAAAAGTAGGGCTAACGCAAGGAAACATCGCCCAAGAGTTGAAGTGGTCAGAGAACTCGAGAGAGACGACAATGGAGAATTACACAGAGCTCACTCAGAAAGCCACTGAGGATATACAAAAAAACTCGAACTATGATAATAGCCCCCCTACCCTCATCGTGTGGCCGGAGACCGCCGCGCCGTTTTATATCCAGAACGCTACCAATGACCGCGCGAAGCTAATCAGACTCGCAAAAGAGAATAACGCGTACATATTAACCGGCGCGCTCGCGTACGAACCGAAGTATGATGACCCCGATGGTGAGTATGACTATTTTAACAGCGCGTTTCTGATTCCACCGACCGAAGACGCAAGCGGTGAGGTCAAGCTCTCCCGCTACGACAAGGTACACCTCGTGCCGTTCGGGGAGTATGTGCCGATCCATAAGATACTGTTTTTTGTGGACAAACTCACTGAAGGGATTGGTGATTTCACGTCGGGGAAGAAGGCGAAAAATCTGAAGATGGTCGGACATAACTATGAGTTCGGCGTTCTGATCTGTTACGAGTCGATATTCCCGAACCTCGTCAGAAACTTTGTTAATAACGGGGCGGATTTCCTCGTCAATATCACTAATGACGCCTGGTTTGGGGATACTTCCGCGCCACATCAGCAGGTAAGCATGGCAGCCTTCCGAGCGGTGGAAAACAAGCGGTACCTCATCCGCGCGGCGAACACCGGTATCAGCCTCGTCATTGATCCTTTCGGCAGAGTGATCAAAAACACAAAGCTACTTGACAGAGCGTATTTGACTGATGAGATATACACGATAAATAAAGATACGTTTTACTCGAAGTATGGGGATGTTTTCGCGGTGACGCTGTCTGTGATACTTCTGTTGATGTTGTTTTTGGCTTACAGGAAAAACCGTATAAAGCTGTAGGAGGACATCATTTATGCTTTTCAAGACCTCGCATTGCACTGTATGTCAAAGCCGCTCTACGAAGATGTTATCGGACACGCGTCCATGCTGATAAGATATTGAACTACAAATCTATATTGTCGAGAATTTCCTGTGCTTTTTTCTTTTCTTCATCAGTGGACAATAGGTTGAGTATATCCTGAACCTTATCGTCACAATCTATTGTCCTGGTATTATTGGCTGAAAGGTCTTTTAATAACTTTGTGGCGAAAATTGATGCCTTTGATAAGTTATTGTCCAGAAAGAGTTTTTCAGCGAGCGGCTGCTCGAGTGTTTTTGTAGAAGCCGCCGAGACATCTAACAAGTGCAGTACATCAAACACCGTTGGCTCTAATAGTTCAAATTCACTTATTGTATTTTTGAGTAGTTCCTTCAGCTCGGTAGAATCAGCAGAAGAAACTTTTTCGACATCTGAAAGTATTTCAATTATCTCGGTCAACCTGCTTTTTTGCGTATCCCCGGCCAAAAGTGATTCTAGAGTCAACGGTAATGTTAATATTCCTGAAAGTTTTGTAGTTCTGTCAAGTTGAGTATGGATATAGCTATTCATTTCATCGTAAACGCCATCAATCTGAGCGAACAACAACCTCGGCATTATCGCGAGAAACTTTACTGTCTCAATAGTTTGGTGGGATCGGTTTTCTGAGTCTATATCAGCTATATGCTCATTTGCGATAAAAATCGTTCTTTCAATATGACTTATACATTTATCAACAGTCTTCTTCGATTGAAGGTCGTTGAGCATATCGTTAATCACAGGGAGAACATTTTCTATATCGCTTAATATATTTTTTACTCGTGATAAATCATCTGAGGGGAGTTCTGCCTGCCCCAACGTTGAGATATTATCCTTTACATTATTGATGATAGCGAGAAGCTCAGACTTTATTGTCGGTATTTGTTGTGCGGACTCAGCGTATGCTGTATCATATGCCTTCTTAAAATATGATGTCTTTTCAAAAATATTTTTTAACATTGAGGAATATTTGCTCAAAAACGTGCTAATATCATCATGATTTCCCATCGATTATCTCCTTCTAATTTACTCTTAGATTCTACTTACGATTTTTTTGACCGGTTTTAACAATTGATCTGGTTGGAATAGGTTTGTTATCCAACCGACTGTTCAAACCTTCTTGCCGCCTTATTTCCGCCCGACTGCAACTTGGTATCTGTACTAAGTTTTAAAGAAAAATGCTTAATGACAAATAGACCAATTTCAAGAGATGACTTTGATTTAATCATACCACGCAATGATAGTTTGTCAACCGACTTTATCACAGCTTTATTCTGTTGTTATCTTTCCAAGTGAAAAAATGCTTTCATAATCGAAACAATCCTGTTATCATCAGCGCAAAAAAACTGGAGAAGGTTTGGCAAATTCAAAAAAAATAATGATTATATCTGGTGAAGCCTCTGGTGACTTGCACGGTTCTAATCTGGTCAGGGAGTACTTACGCCTCGACCCTGATGCAAAGTTCTACGGTATAGGAAGTACGAAGATGGCTGAGCTTGGTGTTGATATACTGCATGATTCTAAGGATTTAGCTGTAATTGGGATTTTTGAAGTACTAGCGCGCCTGAGGATCATCCTGAAAGTTATGAGTGATATAAAAAGACGACTGAAGGAAGATAAACCGGATTTGCTGATACTGATCGATTATCCTGACTTTAACTTGAGGATCGCCGCCTATGCGAAAAAGATAGGTGTGAAAGTTCTATATTATATCAGTCCTCAGGTTTGGGCATGGCGACAAGGTCGTGTGAAGAAGATGGCGAAGATGATCGATAAAATGGCGGTGATATTCCCGTTTGAGGAGGAGTATTACCTTAAAGAAAATATGGATGTCACTTATGTTGGGCATCCGCTCGCGGACTGTGTGAAAGCTACTGTTGAACCGGAGCAGTACCGCGCTCAGCTGAATATCCCAGATGACGCGAAGGTGATAACAGTCTTGCCCGGTAGCAGGATGAGCGAGATAAAGCTACTTTTGAGTGAACTGCTTGGAGCTTGTGAGGCTCTTAACGAGATGGACAAAAGCTATTATTTTTTGCTATCATGCGCCCCGACTATCGAGGCGGATATTATAAAGAGCGCGTTTGAACAGTGCGACATAAGAGGTCAGGTTATCGAAGGCAACATATACAACGCCATAAACGCATCAGATTTTGTTATCACAAAGTCCGGTACCTCAACGCTCGAGACTGCAATGCTCACGACTCCGATGCTGATTGTTTATAAGGTGTCTTACCTCACATATCTAATCGGGAAGACATTCATCAAGGTAGACCATATCGGGTTGGCGAACATCGTAGCTGGTGAGAGGGTTGTGCCAGAGCTTATTCAGGATAACGCGAGCTGGTTAAAGATCGCAGACGAGGTGTCGCGTATTATGGGTGACAAAAAGCTGTATGACGCCACGCGGGCGAAACTCGAGATCGTCAGGGAGAAGTTATTGGCGAAGACCGGCGCATCTAAGAACACCGCGAAATTAGCAAAAGAGATTCTATATAAATGAAAAAAATGATTAAGAAGTTTATAGTCTTCGCGGCGCCGTACCTGGCATATTTCATCATAAAATCCTTAAAGATGACTATGAGGATCGATGTCTTAAACGCCGGGCAGGTACAAAAAGTACATGATGATAAGAAGAACATTATCATGGCGTTCTGGCATGGCAGACTTTTGATGATGCCAGAGGCATACAGAGGACAGGGGATCAGCATCCTGATCAGTATGCACGAAGATGGTGAGATAATCAGCCGGGCGATGAAGCTGTTCGGTTTTTCATCGGTGAGGGGCTCTACAACGCGTGGAAGCACAAAGGCGCTGCGGGAGATGGTGAGGACACTCAAAGGCGGTACAGATATCTGCATCACTCCTGATGGACCTAAGGGACCGAGATACACCGCGCAAAACGGCGCGATAATCGTAGCTAAGATGACTGGCGTACCGATTTTTCCGGTGGCTTTTAATGCCTCAAAAGGGAAGCGGTTTTCAAGCTGGGACGGTTTTTTGTTACCGCGACCATTTTCGAAAGGCGTTTTTATATGGGGCAATCCGGTCTCTGTCAGCAGGGACGCGGACAAAGAAGAGATCGAGAAGAAACGTGTTGAGCTTGAGGTAGAAATGAGAAGGATAACAGAGCTGGCGGACGCTCATTTTTTGAGCGACAAATGCAGTTAAAGGGATTGGGCAACATGCCCTTAAACAAAGAAATGGATAAATGTACTTTTTATATAATATAATCATATTGCTTTTCGGGGTGTTGTCATCGCCGTACGTAGCTGTCAAAGCGATTGTAGACAAACGTTTCAGGAAGGGTCTTAAAGAGCGCTTTGGTTTTTCGCGGGGGCTCAGAGAGTATGAGTATTCTGACTCCGGGCAGAAACGCTTCTGGGTACACGCGGCTTCTGTCGGCGAGGTGAATGTCGCCTACCCCTTTATTAAAGCTTTACTAGAGCGGTACGATAGCTGTGAAGTTGTGCTTACCGCGGTAACGCCTGAGGGGTACGATCTGGCTCATGAAAAACTAAAGGGAGTCGCGAAGGTCTTCTTCGCGCCGCTTGATTATAGCGTCTCAATCAACAGGTTCCTGAACAAAATATCTCCTGGCGCTGTATTCATAATCGAGACGGAGATATGGCCGAACATGTTGCGGACTTTGAGCAGGCAGGGGATAAAAGTCGGGATAGTAAACGGCAGAATATCAGAACGATCATTCAAACGATACAAGATGATCGGTGGCTTTACACGCTCGATACTGAAACACGTTGATTTTTTTCTTATGCAGGAGGAAGAGTACAAAACACGCCTCACAACTCTGCTCGGTTCTGACAGTAACATAAAAGTTACCGGTAATATCAAATTCGACATAGACGATTCATTCTTCAAGATCGATGGCGAACTTATAGAGCGGATGAGAGAGGTCGATTATATAGTCGCCGCCAGCACTCATGATGATGAAGAGAAAAAAATCCTGACCATCTACAAAACCCTCAAGGCGCGCGATCCGAGCTTGAAACTGGTGCTGGCCCCGAGGCATATCCAGAGATGTTCCGCGGTGGAAGCTCTCCTGCGTGACAGCGGGCTTAGGTATATAAAACGCTCTGCCATGAGATCTAGCGACCATACTGCTGAATACGACGTGCTATTTGTCGATACTATTGGTGATCTTGTAACGTTTTTCACCCATGCGAAGCTGGTGTTTATCGGTGGCTCGCTCGCGAATATCGGTGGTCACAATATCCTTGAGCCCGCGCACTTCGCCCGTCCGATAATTTTTGGACCGAACATGCAGAACTTCACCGACGCGAAGGAACTGTTATTAGCTGAAGGAGGTGCGGTAATGGTGGCAAACGAAAAAGAGCTGGCGGAAAATATCGCGATGCTGTTGAGAGATGAGAACCTGGCTATGCTGAATGATATAGGCAACAACGCGAAAGCCGCCTTGATGAAGAACAAAGGCGCGCTTGAAAAAACACTACTTCTGCTCCTGGAGTTTGTCTAAGAGCAGGTTGAACAACGTGAAGCGCAACAATAACATCCACCTAGCCTTGCGCTTTGGGGTTCAACGCAACCTGCCGTCTGTGAGATTTTCCAGCTTTTTCAGCCATGAATCAAAGTGCCTACATTTTTGACGTATATTTTGGATTCCAATCGCTTCAGATACTGTTTTCCCCGTTATGATTTTTTTGTACCCTTTTTTTAATGTTTCAAGTCTCTTTGACGGGGCTTTCTTAGGGTCATCGTTAATCGCTTCTGGATCGTCGCCATACTCCACTAATATCTTTTCAATATCAGCTATAGCAATGCCCGTTTTTTTTGCGAGAATACTGGTATCACTAAAAAGCAGAGCTTCAAACTCGTGCATCTCAATGTATGGGATAAATCTTTCTTCAGCGTTGCAATCTGGGAATAACTTTATAATTTTTTCCTTTGTCGCCGATTCTAGTATATTTGCTTTTTGTTCTACAGAAAGCGTAATACCACTCTCTATCTGTTGACATACAATACTCCGCCCCGGCCAATAAACATCAATTCTAAAGTAATCAAACATTGTAGATACATAAGTATTTTCGCGTTGTTTTAGAAACGTACGTATATCATTTTTTGCTCTTTCAAAATGAACATCACCACCTTTATGACCGGGCTTGCCTATTCGAGCCGCGCTAAGAGAAATCCCTCGACAACCCATCTCCGGCGCGAGCACATCACGTACAAAAGTCTGCTCGGTGGGTCCCTCAACTACGATAATAATTTCCGGATTACTCATGAACCGGTCCTCCACCGACTATGTTCTTACGCCAGAGGTCACCGAGAGAATAATCTTCTAGCCATGATGCCAGATCTTTTGGCTTCAGGCGCTCAAATTCAGACGCGCCATCCTTCCGGTTCGCGACGATAACATGTTGAGGCTCAAAACAATCGACGAGCGCCGGTGACTGCGTAGAAACAATTACCTGCATTTTTGTTGACGCCGCGTGAATAAGTTCGGCTAGAATATCAATCGCGTAAGGATGCAACCCAAGCTCTGGCTCGTCGATAATAATTGTCGATGGCGGATCAGGTTGCAACAGCGCGGTCGTGAGGCAAATAAAGCGGATGGTTCCATCTGATAAGTGATTCGGCTTTAATGGATAATCAGAACCTTTTTGTTTCCAGAGAAGTCGGACTTTTTCATTCTCATTTGGCCTCAGAATAAAATCATCAAAAAATGGAGTGACCAGTCTGACCGTATCAACAATCTGCTCATAGACATTCGAATGATTTTTTTTCAGGTTAAGCAAAAACGGGGCGATATTAGCCGCGTCAAACCGCAAGTAATCAGCGTCGTCAACTGTTTCATAACTTCGCATTGGAGCAAACTTACTTGTATCGTGAAAATGATATATCTTCCATGAAGATATCGAATTATAAATGTACCATGCGACACTATGTTTACCAACATAGCCACTAGTTCTCCTTTCTACAAGTAAGTAAGGCGTAGTAGCATGTCCACTACCTATCTCCTCCCAACCTGTTGGGTTGTAGCACCTATAATAAAAATAGCAGGCCTCATCATTAATGAGAAAGGATTCTTCAGTGGTAGGTGCAAGTTTGAAGCGATAGCCGTTATTGCCGAACATCATTTCGACTTCAATCTGCTTCGTTACCTTCGGACCTCCAAAAAGCAAATCGTAGCTACCGCCGCCAACTTCAACATAAGCTTTTAGACTGGCGCTGGACGAACCAATGCCCATCATAGCGCGCAACATACGGAAAAAATCTACAAAATTACTCTTACCGGCGCCATTGCCACCAATGAGAACATTCAGGTTGGTCAGCCCAAAGTCTTCTAGCGAACGGATGGACTTAAAGCCTTTTATTGTCATTTTTTTTAATGAATCAGGCATATTTTCTCACCATATTTTCTTTTTTTGCATCCCCCAAGCTGGATGGGCTATGTCTTTATTTCCAATCCTCTTTTGGCTCGCCCCCTAGAACCCTAGTATTTCAACCCCTAAGACCCTGTTTTTTTTCACTCATACTCCAACTCAACCTGCCCGATCTGTCCGGTGATGACGAGTGAGAATGGTCTGAAGAGTTCGCGTTTTTTTGTGGCGTTGTAGAGGTCGCTTCTGGCGAAGCTCACTTCGTAGCATGTTGACCAGCTTGAGATATAAGGATAAAGCGCCTCGTATTCCGCTAGCCGATCATTGTCTACCAACCGTACAGAATGCGCTTCGATCAGTTCGTCGCGCCCCTTCTTGAGGTAGAACCGCCATAGCCCTTTTTTTTTTGAGAAGTCGGCATACCTGTCATCAGGCGTAAATACCGAGACGAAGAAGTTAACGAAGAATATGTTGTCCCGCTTTGCAGAGGTGGTAAGCGAGTTTATCTGACCAGAGTCATAAAGCAGAGAATCACCCTTTTGTTTGATCTGAGCCTCGATGAAGTCAAGGTCTTTGTATGTGGCGTTAGCGATAAGCTTTGTCTCGAATTTATCGTACGCCTTCTGGCTGACAGAATTTGTTTTTAAGGCACGCTCATAAATCGCGCGATCTGAAAAATCTCCCTGCCTCGTCGCGCAAGAAGAAATAAGCACGCAAATGAGCGTAAACCATAAATAATTTGTGATTTTTTGTTTCATATAAAACATTATATATAAAGTTTTGTGGCATGTAAAGGAAAACATTGATTGACTTAGGAGTAAAAGTTTAATACTATGTAGCTTCAGGGGGTAGATACTTACATGAGTTTAACTTACAAAGACGCTGGAGTAAATATTAACGAGGGGAATAAACTTGTCGACATGATTGGGCCTGTTGTCAAAGGAACTTTCAGACCAGAAGTCCTTACCGATATCGGTTCTTTCGGGGCTATGTTCTCGTTTAATTCCAATAACTACAAAAGCCCGGTGCTAGTCTCTTCGGCAGACGGTGTCGGCACAAAACTACGAGTCGCGTTTATGATGAACAAGCACGACACGATCGGTATCGATCTCGTCGCGATGAACGTAAACGATATAATAGTTCAGGGCGCCGAGCCACTCTTTTTTCTGGACTACCTGGCGACATCGAACCTTGACTCCGCAACAGCGCTAGAAGTAATAAAAGGGATCGCAGAAGGGTGCAAGATAGCAGGATGCGCGCTAATAGGTGGCGAAACGGCTGAGATGCCTACGTTCTACAAGGATGGTGAGTATGAGCTTGCTGGATTCACTGTTGGGGTTGTAGACAATGACAAGATAATCGATGGAGCCTCAATAAGCATCGGGGACAAGATAATCGGACTTGCGTCATCAGGGTTGCACAGCAACGGATATTCACTCGCAAGAAAAATATTCTTTGAAAAACTAAATAAAAGCGTTAACGACGACATCCCGGAGCTTGGGAAGACAGTCGGGGATATACTGCTAGAACCAACGATTATATATGTCAAAACAATAAAGAACCTGATGAGAGGGTTTCGGATAAAAGGTATCGCGCATATCACTGGCGGTGGATTTTATGAGAACATAAAGCGAGTGCTACCAAGTAGTTGCACGGCAAAACTCGATCTTGATGAGTACAAAATACCTCCGCTGTTTAAGTTCCTAAAAAAAGAAGGTGGAGTTGAAGCGCGCGAGATGATGCGTACATTTAACTGCGGTGTCGGAATGGTTCTGATCGTCGACAGTAAAGAGGTGGATGATGTAACTCACAGGGCGAGCGCGATGGGCAATGAGGCGTTTGTCATCGGTGAGGTAGTAAGGCGCGAAGATGATACTGTACCGGTGATAATTGAAAACGCGGAATGGGATTAAGATGATAAATATCGGTGTGTTGATCTCTGGTGGCGGTTCAAACCTGCAATCGGTAATTGATAACATCAAATCAGGCTACATAAACGCGCGAATCGCCGTAGTAATAAGTGATAACAAAAACGCGTATGGATTGATACGAGCGAGCGAGGTCGAAATCGACACTGAAACTGTCGATTTCCCGAGTTTTGATCATCGTTCAGATTATGACGCGCATATTGTTGCTATCTTAAAGCGATATGATGTTGAGCTTGTTGTACTGGCTGGATATATGAAGGTTGTCACACCAGTTTTTATTGATGCTTACAAAAACAAGATACTGAACATCCACCCTGCCCTTTTGCCCTCCTTCCCCGGACTGCATGTCCAGAAAAAAACGCTCGAATACGGCGCGAAATTCTCCGGCTGTACTGTACACTTTGTGGATGAAGGCGTTGATACCGGACCAATAATCGCACAGGCAGTAGTACCGGTACTTGACGACGATACAGAAGAAAGCCTTTCTAGCCGGATATTAAAACAGGAGCACAAACTGTACCCACTCGCGATAAGACTGTATACGCAAAACCGCTTGACGATTGAAGGTAGAAGAGTTATGGTCTCGCCACCAATTTCCCATGATGAACGTATAAACATTGCCCCACCGCACAGCTCTGGTTGATTATTCAATATAAGTAAAAGAATATAAAAAACATGAGCTTTCACATAATATTTGAAAATTGTATGATTTATATTATAATAATTAATGGTAATGTTAACTTTGGAGGACAGAAGCATAATGATAGTAAGAAACAGATTCAAAGCTGTCTTTATTTCTATTACGATTCTAATCTACATTTTATTAGCTACAACTGTTTATTGCCAGGACGATTACTACGATGATGAAGATGACTATGTTGAGATAGCCGCACCACTATCGATCAGACATGAGTTCAAAAGAGGTACGTTATACTTGTCATGGAGAAAAACAAAAGGCGCCGCTTACTATGATATTTACCGTGCTGAAGGTATAGCAATGGACTTCACATTGGTTGGATCAGAGGGGAAAAACTCATTCACAGATCCTGCCATAAAAGAAGATAAAGACGCTGGTAAGTACTTTTACTATAAAATCGTCGCTAAATCCGTCAACTATGAATCGAGTCCAGATAGCGCGGTCCACACAGTATTTGTAAGACCCATCATCGAAAAAGTAGAAAAAGCGATGACTGATTTTGAAAAAGACTTCCCGATGGTAGCCGGGAACAATCTGCTTATAATGGTAAAACCTGTTGCTAGAGCGCAGGAGTACCTTATCTATGAAAACGATAAGTTGATTGCTAGGAAGGAACATACACCGTGGTTTATTCTCCCCGCTCCGAAAAAACTCGACGTATTCAAATATTCTGTCGCGGTTATAAAAAATGATAAAGAGTACCCACGCTCAAAAGAACACTTCCCTAGACCCAGGCGCAATGATTATGATACCGCGCGGCAGATGAACCGCATCCAGGAACTCATCGCGGCGCTGAGTCACCCTCATGGCAGTAAAACAAAATTTGAACACTGGCAAAAAATCGATAAGACCGCGTTCCCTCTGCCTTGGGGTAACAAGAGAGGAAAAGTCTCATGTACACCATGCCACTCATCAGGCTCCTCAAAAAGCATCCACGACGCGATAGTATGGACCGGCGCTCAGATCGGTAAACCGATGATCGCTCCGATGATGGAGGTAGTCAAGGCAAAGAGTAAAACGAAGGACGCGCCACCGGAGCTGTTTAAGCTACTAAAAGTCCTTACGGGCAAAAGCTTCGGCTCTGATTACGACAAGTGGCTGGAGTGGTGGAAAACTCAAGGGTATTAAAAATAAACAACAGCGAGGTCATCAATGAGATGTTACTTCAATATGTTTCTATGTATAGCATCGTTTATATTACTATTCCCACTTTTCTCAAAAGCTTTAGACACCCCGGAGTTCATGCCGGGGTTCCCGATGCGTGACGGCAAAAATATCTTCGTCATGGGTGGCAGGCTCCACCCTCTCAAAAAGAAGGGGGGAGAGATAAATCAGTACGAACAAGCAAAGACGTTCAGGCTTTATGAGAATGGTAAGCTCATCTTAGAAGATCCGAACAAACCGTGGTTCGTTCTCCCCGCACCGAAAAAGCCCGCGCTATATAAGTTCTCACTAATATCTAAAGATGGGGAAGAGTACTTCTCTCAAGAGCGTGAGGCGACTCCCAAAAAGCCTTTTGAAAGTCTCACAAATCGTTACAGGCTGGTGAAAGCTCTAACAACCCCTCTCACTGCCTCCTTCAAACCAGGTACATTTAAACATGAGCTTGTTAGATGGGTCACACCGCCTTGGGCTAAGTTCGGTGCTGACTGCACTTATTGCCATGTGCCATATTTAAAAATCGGGGAAACGCAAAAGGATATAACCCGCACCACGACGGTGTGGAACCTTAAACTGCTCGGTACGCCCGCGTTAAAACCGCTTATCACCTTACTCGGGGATGAAAAGGTCGATAGTGACGCGAAGGTACGTATAGTCGATATACTGCGAACAGTCACTCGGGAAGATTTCGGTGATGACCACGCGAAGTGGCGTGCGTGGTGGAATGAGGAGTATAACATCAGCCTTACGGGTAATGAAACGTTGGAACAACCAGCGAGGGTTGACTTTGCAGTATATGGTTATCATTATTATATGTTTATTGCTTGGTCTGAGGTTCCTAGAGCATACGAGTACGAAATACTGAGAGCCAGCAAAGCAAAGGGACCATACAAACTGATCGCGACAGTCAAAGAGCCGTGGTTCAACGATAATTATGATGAAGATCTAAAGAAAACCCAGAAGGGGAAATCTATTTATTCCTCCTGGAAGCTAACGCTATTCTATAAGATAGTATCAAAAGATAACTCCGGCAACAAAAGCCCTTCAAACGAGATACATGAAGCGTTACTCGATTTCGACCCAAGCAGGCCTAATATGAGATAACCATACTCACCTCCATATACCGAATCGCTTACTCTTCGCTTCCTTTTCGAGTCTGCTGAACTCCTCTTTGTAGACGTACTTCTCTTTTCTGTACACTTCACCAAGACCGCGGCGGATGATCTCAGCGTTGATGTGTTCTCCATCACGGTAGACATACGCCAGCGTACGCCCGTACTTATCTCTACGACGCTGGTCAAACTTCAGGACTACGCGCTTCTTACTTACCGCGCCTATGAGATAATCCTTCGCCACTTTATAGTACGGTTCACCCCGTTCGGGGGTATCGATCCCGAGCAGTCGCACCTTCGTACCATCACTGACGATAATGGTGTCACCATCGATAACAAAAGTGCAAAAGACCTCTACCCCTTCTTTCAGCGGGGTAGTACCTGACTCACTACCTGTAACGATATTATTACCCTCTATTTTGATGCTGCCCCGCTTTCTAGCGCTCCTTGAGACTACCATTGCAGTAGACACAATAAGAACAATAAATAGCATCAGCTTAAAGTCTGTTTCTTTACGCAAAATCCACCTCTAAGAAAAGCGGCAATGAACCACCAATAAAAGACTTCTGCACAGCCATTAAACCGTCACCCTGAATTTATTTCAGGATCTGTAAATCTTAATAAATCCAAGTAGATCCAGCAACCTGAGGCGCGCCTGTTAGAAGTCACCCGGTGCCTCCCCGATATCACGTATAGAGCAGGCAAATGTCAGATTTATTCCGAGTTCATCAGCTTTGTCGAGCAGGTCATCACTTTCAGCGCCGGGGTTTATGAATACCTCTTTGATCCCCTTCGCCTTGACCTTAGCGAGCAACGTGATACCAACTTTTGGGTTAATATAAAAGGATATCCTGTCAATATCGTCTGGTAACTCATCAATATCCTTGAAGCTCTTTATACTGCATACCTCCGACTCCTTCGGATTTACAGGGTATACCTCCCACCCTTGCTTCTGGTAAGCTCTAACAGCTTTGTGTCCATATTTTTCAGTATCGTTTGACGCGCCTAAAACCGCAACCTTTTTCATACAGCACCCCCTGCTTTTTAAAAAGCTTCAAGTATTACTTTAAGTCATTTTTCAAAAAAATCAAATAAATAATTTTCTACTACCTCCACCTTGACTTTTACATTACAGAGGGTAACATTAGTTAATACTTATTATATAAAAGGAGATTAAATCATGAATACAAGAAACATTCTTTTTACCGCGCTATTAATAATACTTATCCTCACTTCTTTTAGCGTATCAACAAAAGCGGCTGATGACTTCCCTTACCGGAAAGATTACCCCGAGGTAAAAGTAATTGAGACCGAGGAGTTGCTTAACCAGTATGATGATGTCATTATTGTGGATGTCCGCTCCAAGTTTGAATTTGACGTAGTTCATATAGAAAAAGCGAAACACGTACCGGTAGCCTCTAAGTCTTTTGAAAAAGACTTAGAGGGGGTTAGGAGTAAAGATGGCGCTAAAAAGCTGGTGTTTTATTGCAACGGTCATACATGCAAGAAAAGCTATAAATCGACAAAAAAAGCTATGGGAGCAGGTTTTGATAATGTTTACGCCTATGACGCTGGTATATTTGACTGGATAACGGCAAACCCTGACAAAGGTGTTCTGTTAGGCAAGTCGCCGGTAGATACCAGCAAAATCATACCTAAATCAGATTTAAAGGCAAAGATGTTAACACTCGCGGAGTTCAAATCTAAGGGAGAAGGCTCTGGCGCCATCGTCATTGATGTTCGCGAGCCATTCCAGAGGAAACAGACCCCTGAGATCAAAGGAATCAAGAATATTCCGTTAGACAGACTTTTAGGTCTTCTTGAAAAAGGTACATTCAAGAATAAGGAGCTGTATATCTTTGACGCGGTAGGGAAACAGGTAAGGTGGTTGCAGTATCACCTAGAAGAGAAGGGTTATAAAAATTATAATTTTTTGAGTGGCGGAGTAGGTGCAAAATAAGGCTTTGTAGCTTGTGACAAAGCAATAAAAATTACTATTTTTGAGGTTGTTATGGATATAATTGAAAAGTTGAAACTATCGACTAATAAGCTCAGTACTAAGTTTTCACTTGTTGTTATCATCATAGCTGTTCTTGGGATGAGTATAGCCGCAGTTCTACTGTACTCAGTTCAGAAAAACACATTTGATAGAATAGTGATAGAAGCTAAGGAAAAAGTTGATAAGAAGGGGGAGCGGCTTTTAAACTTTATGTCAAATATTGCCGCGGGGGCAATTAACAACTACGATTTTGATAGTTTAAGTAAGTATGCCGAAGAAGCGATAAAAGACAAAGATATTTCAAAGGTAAGCTACATTGACACAGACGGTAATATAATTGCTGAAAAAGCTTCAACAAGTTATTCCAAAAAGGACAATAAACTTGTCCAAGATATTATTTTTGATAATAGTAAGCTCGGAATAGTCGCGATTTATATAAACGAAGCTGAACTTAATAAAGATATAAAAAAAATTGAGGGCGAAAACCTTAAATCTCTTCGTAGTTTTTTACTTGTGCTTGTAACAGTAGTAATCATTGAGGTCATATTTCTATTATTTGGTATATCAATCACCTTTAAGAAACTTGTTTCAACGAGACTCTCATTAATGATAAAAAGTTTTAAGCTTATCAGTGAGGGAGATCTCACGACACATATTGATATTTCTCACAAAGATGAAATAGGAGAGCTTGCGAATTGGTTAAATATATTCACTAATAAAATCTCTGGAATTATAATGGAAATAAAAAGTACAGTCCTGTCAATTTCAAGCTCTGCCGAGGAGATGGCTTCATCGACAGAAGAGATGACTTCAGCCGCGAATGAAATGTCAAACGGAATTGAAATACAGGCGGGCGCGGCCGCGGAATCTTCAGTTTCAATGCTTACCATGGAGGTGTCTACAAAAGAGATTGATGACAGAGCCAAAAAGCTCTCAGCACTTTACAAAACAACAGAAACACAGATAGGCACAGGAGAAAAAACACTTAACAATGTTATAAACAGCATTGGTCTTATTGAGACAGATTCTAAAAAAATTGACAGTATCATATCAGTTATAAGTGAAATTGCGAGTCAAACTAACCTGCTGGCACTAAATGCCGCAATTGAAGCGGCAAAAGCAGGGGAACAAGGCAAAGGGTTCGCGGTCGTCGCAGAAGAGGTACGAAAGCTTGCCGAGCGAAGCGCCTCATCGACAAAAGAGATAAGTCGCATTATAGATAATAACGCTCAGACAATACAACATGGAGTGACACTCGCCGGCGATGCTGGAAAATCTTTCACCGATATCATGAAAGGGATAAAAAGCACATCAGCATTTATAAAAGATATATCCGCGATAACCGAGAATCAGATTCACACATCATCAGAAGTGAAAAAAGCAATTGAAGAACTTGCGACTACAAGTGAAAATAACGCTACAGTAGTAAAACAATTCACTCACTCTACAGGAGAAATCGCTAATTCATCAATAGAGCTCGCGAAAATTTCTGACGACTTAAACGGTCTTGTAAGAAAATTCAAGATTGAAGAGTAAATATCGTATTAGCTGTAACAACAGTCCTGCAATTTGGGTATCTAATGGCAGTGTATATCAAGTAATGTATATCAAGTAATTCATTGACACTTTTCATTTAATTCATTATGATGGTTGCTTAATTGATTTGTCAGGAGCGATTTATTGATTCAGGAAACCGGAATAGTCGAAAAAGTTGAGGGAAGGTACGCTTTTATCAGAGCAGAGCGCACCGGTTCATGTGAAAATTGCGCGTCAAAAAGCATGTGCCACCCAGGAGGCAGTGATAAAGCAGTAACGATTCAGGCTATCAATGAAATCGGCGCCACCGCCGGAGACACCGTAAAGTTTGAGATGCAGACATCAACAATACTAAAAACATCACTCTTACTTTATGTATTTCCACTAATATTATTAGTAATCGGAGCGACTGTCGGTGGCTGGCTCCACGGACATTTTCAGGATGCTATGTCAAAAGACGCTTTCTCGGCGCTTAGCGCTTTAATATTTCTTATCGCCAGTCTGATTATCGTAAAACTCGTCACCAGAAAGCGTAATGATGACAGATATGCTCCGCGAATAATTCAGGTGATCGGTTAAAACATGGGAATAAAAATAATTGCGCAAAATAAAAAAGCGCGCTTTGAGTACTTTATAGAGGATACTTATGAGACTGGTATAGTCCTTACCGGCACCGAGGTGAAGTCATTACGTCTTGGCAAAGTCAACCTTAAGGAATCGCACGCCAGGATAATAGATGGTGAGGTCTTTGTTTTTGGAATGCACATAAGCCCCTACCCTTTCGCGAACAGGTTCAACCACGAACCGACACAAAAGCGTAAACTCCTTTTACATAAACGCGAGATAAGAAAACTTATCGGTAAGACTCAGGAAAAAGGGTTGACGCTAATACCACTTAAGATATATTTTAAAGAAGGTCTATGTAAGCTCGAACTTGCGCTTGGTCGTGGTAAAAAACTATACGACAAGCGAGAAACAATGAAAAAGAAAGACGCCAAGCTCCAGGTGGATAGAGCGTTCAAACAAAATAGATAAAACTTGGTTCTATTTTCTTAACAATTACTTGATTAATAACCGGACTTCTGATATTGTTTTTTTTTACTAGTCCAGCGTGAAGGAGAAATACATGTCAAAAAAAGTACTGTCTTTTATTATAATCATCATCTTGGTAGCAGGCGCGATAATACTACTCCAAAAGCAAAAAAAAGTGGGGAATACCCCTCCTAGAGCAAATGCCGGCACTGACCAGTCAATCAGTCTCGGAGAAACAGCCACACTTGACGCCTCATTGAGTCACGATAGTGAGGGAGATTCTCTGACATACAGCTGGAAAGTCACCGAATCGCCTTCAGGAACAAAACCAACAATCAATTCACACAAAAACATGAAAGCTACATTGACTCCGCACGCAGAAGGTAAATATGTGATTACTCTTAAAGTCAACGATGGCGTTTTTACTGAAAAGGCGACTATAAACCTGACAGTACACTCCAAAGCCCCTCAAGCCCCCCAATACGTGTGGAAAATGTTTCGTGGGGGACCAAAACATAATGGTACAAGTACTTCTTACGGCCCCACCAATCCAAAGCTAAGTTGGGAGCTCAAGACTGACGGATCATACACATCATGCGCTATCGCCGGTGACGGTACAATCTACACCGGTAATACAAACAAAAAACTCTATGCGATTAAAGATGGAAAAGTAGTATGGTATTTCGAGACTAACGGAGTTATTCGATCAGTCCCAGCTGTCGGAGATGACGGTACTATATACTTTGGAGCGAATGACAATACATTCTACGCACTCTCCCCTGCGGGTAAGTTAAAGTGGACATACAAAACAGCGGGTCTTATTAACTCCCCCTGCACGATAAAAGACGGTAGAATATACTTTGGTAGCGATGACAAAAATCTACACGTAATAGACCTGAACGGAAAACTGGTATGGAAATTCAGGACTGGGGCGGGAATCTACTCATCACCAGCAATCGACGATGACGGAAACGTCTACTTCGGCTCAAAAGACTATGTTTTCTACGCACTTAACAAGTCTGGGAAACAACTCTGGACTTTTGAGGCTGGTGACCAAATTATTTCAACACCTGCGATTGATAAGAGCGGAAACATTTACTTCGGCTCTTTAGACGAATTTTTCTACAGCCTTAGCAAAAAAGGCACCCTAAACTGGACGCACAAAACTCAGGGATCGATTTACTCATCGCCGGCAATCAGCGAAGATGGTCGTATTTACTTCGGTTCAAACGACAGCACAGTATACGCGTTAACTCTTAACGGTGGAATGTTGTGGAACAAGCAGTTAGGCGACATGGTGCTCTCAGCACCAGTAATCGACAAAAATGGCAACGTGTATATTGGAGCAAATGACAATAATGTCTATTCGTTCACTGCGGACGGAAAGCCACGTTGGAATTATGAAACTAGAGGGATAGTCACTTCACAGCCAGTAATTGGCTCAAATGGTTATTTGTATGTCGCGTCTTGGAGTGAAACTATTTACGCATTGAAAGATAGCGGAGTACTGAGCAGTAAGTAATAAAACATATTTTCTATTTTGTTGCATTAGACAACATAACTTTTTATACTGTTTCGGCGGCGGATTTTTGTATCCAACCTTTTTTCTTATCACTGAGCAGGATTTTTATCCAGTCGCCACTTTCCTTGATAATACGGAACTCTGTTCCTTCATGCAGGTTGAATAGTGTTGTATCGTTGATAGACTTACCCGACCTCACTGAGATTTCAGCGCTTGTGACAACACCGATTTTATCATGATGAAAAACTTTGTAGTTTACAACAGACGCGGTCAATGATAGTGCCATAAGCAGTAACACAAGATATTTCATCCACTTAAACAGCTCTTTGTTGGAATAAAGCATAACAGTCAACAAAGCAAAAAAGAGAACATTCAGGGTAAGAAGAATCAGCAAGAGTTTCTTAATGTTGAAGTATTTATAGAAAAAAAACACTCGTGACACGTACCTGAACAAACCCTTATTCTCAATATTATCCTCTGTAAGCGTACGCAGATACTTTATATTTTCCTCTAGGTCACTATTGTTCGGAGTATATTTTCGCGCGCGAAGATAGTTAGCGAGCGCAATCCCGATTTTGCCATCCCTAAAATAGCTGTTGCCAAGGTTATAATAAACCGCGCCGCTTTTAGCTTCTTGCGCCACAGCCTCATACAGTTCGATCGCCTGCTTGAAATCACTATTCTGATAAGCTTCATTAGCTTTTATGAAATACTGCGGTGCTTCACCGCAGTAAGCGGTTGAGCAAAATAATGTCGCGAGGATCACAAACAACAGCTTTTTCATGCTATTTTACCTTCTTCTCAATTTTTTTCGCTGCATTATTCAACAACTTCACCAACTCTTTCTTCTCATCTACAGAAAATTTCTCCGAAGCGAATTGCACACGCTCAAGTTTTTCAGTAGCCCTAGAAACAGATGAAACGATATCAGCAGGCAGCTTCTTTTCCGCAAGAATATAGCTCAACTCTTTCGGAGTCATAGCGACACCAGAAACAACCATTTTATCACCGATATATTTCTTAAACGCGCCCGAAAGAGCCATGCTAAACTCCTTAGAGTCATCTTTAGGCATCTCTTTTACTCTTTTCATATCACTAATGAATACTCGGTAAGCTTTCCTCTTCTTAAGAATGCTTCTGTCTGACAAGTGCTTATGCTTTCGCCGCACGATGATGAAAAAAACAAGGTATACCATCCCCGGCAACAACACTAAAACAATAGTTGTAACAGTAATAACATTGAGGTTTTCCTCTTTTATCGCGTCAAGCGAAGTAACAATCGGTAGGACATCTTGACCGATGATCTTCACAGCGTGCTTCGTCCCGTTTCTACCGGCTATAGTCGATATCCCCTGCTTTTCGTCTGATGGACTCACTTTAAGCGTATACTCAGGAGTACTCAGAACATCATACGCGTTTTTTGCGGTATTAAAGTACGCGAATTTGAGTGGGGGCAGAACAATATCACCTTCTTTAAGCGGTACAAGTGCCTTTTTAAACGTCTTACTGCCAGAAATACCACCGATCCTGACATAAATACGCTCCTCAGGCTTGTCATCATACGACTTGAAATGCTCAGGAGTCTTGACTTCAGGGAAAACACCCTCCCTGATGTTACCAGTCCCAGAAACCGTAATCGTAAGCGTAGTAGAATCACCGACCTTCAGAGACTTCTTACCAAGCGATGATTTTATGCTGAAACTCCCTACCAGATTTGATAGAGGAATATCTTCTTTCATATTATAAGGCGGAAGCTTCTTTACGTTGAGCGTAATATCATTCGTCGTAAAACCACGATTCCTCTGCGTGGTCGCATACCCACCAAAAAACGTTCGTCGGTTAGTCTTGCAAAGGATTCCGGCCTCACCCTCAATCCCCGGTAAATATATCGCGCCAGACTTCATCGGGAAGAGTGCGTACCGCAACTCGGTGACAACATATCGCTGGTTGTTGATCATCTTTGAGTACTCGCGTTTGCCGAGTTCCTCAGAGATGAAGTCTTTGAACTCCCTCGGGGAAATAGCGATGTTCG
>JAJRXV010000152.1 GCA_024276115.1 Deltaproteobacteria bacterium | reverse complement strand
TGGCGCGCCGGGGATATCAACAATGTTACCAAGCCCGAGCCGCCGCATGTTCGGCAGGTTGAGTCCGCCGACCGCTTTGGCGATATTCACCAGCGTGTTCGCGCCGCTGTCACCATAGCTCTTCGCGTCGGGCAGTTCACCGATACCGGCGCTGTCCAATATTATGAGTATTATTCTTTTTATCATATTTTTGTACCTAGTTTCCTTTATTATTGAGTGACCGTTGCTACTCCTTAAAAGTATCTTTTTTGACCTTCAACAGTTTTGAAAGCGTGGTCTCCGGCGGCGCGACCTCATCTCCTTGAAGCTCCGCACTGTCCGGCATAGCGTCATCTTCAGGAACCGCGGCTACTCCTTGCCCCGCGTCACCTGATACTCTCCTTCGCGCGGCGGGCGTATTTCTTTTCTCTTGTGCGCCCCGCCCCGTGCCGGGCTGAGGTCTGTCGCTATAACTCTGTCTGACCACCGCGGCTTTTTCGCTGGCGAAAGTAATCTTCCGCACCATCGCGTCAAGCACAAAGAAAACTATCGCGAGCATAATAAGCGGAGTGACGATAGTCCGGTAAGTTACCAGCGGCTCTTTATTATGCTCAAATATATCAGCTATATCCTGGATTATCTTACCATTCGAAACATCCATGAGATGGTTAAGGAAATTGACATTAATCTCATATTTTTTGTACTCGTCGAGGTACGGTAGAGAAAGCCCCGCATTCACGCTGTCTGTCACCTCCGAATTTTTGTACCGGGATATGTTCACAAAATACGTGCCGCTCTTGTCGAGGTTTTCGCTCGCCTCATACCTGCCGGCGCCGGTCTGCTTCAGGTCTACAATTTTCGAATCAAAGTTCGGGTAGACAAGTGTCGCTTTAAGATCGGCAAAATTCAAAAAACCGCCATCATCGTCGAGCGCGTCTACAGAGATGCTCAGCTTATTCGCTTTCTTCTCAAGGTTCACTTCGTAGTTCGTCGACTCCCGCGATTTTAGCGACCACCTCACCAGCTGTAGCCAGAACTTCGCGTACTCGTCAGTGCCGATCCAGTTCTTCGCCCAGCGGTCTTTCGCGTCAGACGTAAACGCCGCTGTCCTGCCGAGCCCATATTGCCACATCGCCAGTAGCGGGTCATCATCGTCGGTGAGGTAAGGCACCACCGCCAGCTTCTTTGGGGTTGTGATGACATATCCTTCTAGCTTCGGCATAGTCGTGAGGTCGACATCCTCAAGCGCCGGCGCGAAATCATTCTTCTTAGGGGTGAACCCGACATCGACGATGAGCGATTTTGAGGCTATGAACGCTTCCTTCGCGAATATCTGAGGCAGCGTAAACATATCATTCGTAAAATAGTACCGCCCGCCACCGAAAGCCGCTGTCTCCTTCAGGTACTCTATATCCCGATCGCCTTCACGACCGATAGCTATAGTCGTAGTTGTTATACGCTCTTTCCGCATCCGCTTTACAAGATCATAAGTATGCTCACCAGTCACCCCTATTTTCTCCTCAGCGTCAGCAGAGTCGGCGAACATTATTATATGCTTGAGATTTACTTTCAGGTCTTTTAGCTTTTCACGCGCTTCATATAGCGATGAGTAGCAGTATATTCCACCGCCACCAGCTCTTATTGTTCTTATATCATCTATTATACTGCCTTTCAAGTCCGCTTCTGTTATCGGTACTACCCATTTAGGTACGCTGTCAGTCGCCATGACCCCGATAAGATCAGTCTTGAAGAGCGATTCGACAACATTGACAGCCCCCTCGTTCGCCAGCTCGATCTTCTGTTTGCCTTTGTCCATGTACGACATACTGCCGGACTTGTCGATTATCACCACCATCGCCACGCGCGCGTACTGCTTGCGCTGCTTTATGTCCATCTCCACCGGTAACGCCTTCTCGATCGGTGTCCGGTAGTACCCGCCCATACCGTAGCTGTTTTCGCCACCGAGCATGATGAGCCCGCCCCCGACTGATTTTATGTATGACTGTATCGATTTCATCTGATGCGTCGAGAGGCTCGTCGCCGATACGTTGTCGAGGATGATTGTATCGTAGTTCCGCAAAAAGCTGATAGAGGGGTATAACAGCTCGGGCGTTATCGTGTCTACCTTGATATTGCCACCTTCTATGACTTTGATCAGGTCGTCGGATTTGTTCTCACCGGAGTAAACATACAGCGCGCTCGGTTCCCCCGCCACAAAGACAAACCCCTGCGAGACATTGTTCTCAACGTGCATATCCCCCTTGTTAGAGAGCTCTATGTTGAATATGTGCGCGCCTTTCTTCTTGATCGTCTGCTCGAATGTCACCACCTTCTTTTTGTTCGGTGTTATCTTCACATCCTCTTTGAATATCTCGCCCTTATCCATCAGAACCCGCAACGTTCCAACACCATCATAATTACCAGAGAGGACGACACGCACCTCAAACGGTTCATTGATGTTCACGTTTTTCGGTACAATCAATTTTTCCACTTTGAAGTCCGCCGCATTCTCGCTCTTAGGGATCACAGTCAAAAACTCTATCCCGTGAGACGCGGCTATCTTAGCCTCCTCTACCGCGTTACCCTCGTTCTCATTACCGTCAGTGAATAGAACTATCCGCGTTTGAGCGTCCTCGGGGAAGAGCAGTTCAGCGATCTTTATCGCCTGCGAAATATCCGTGTGCGCCTTGTTCAGGTACGACGTTATTTTGAAGAAACCAATCTTATTCGAGAAAGGTAGCTCGACAACCGCGTCACGGCCGAAGACGATCACAGCGGCTTTGTCATTTTTACTCATATTGTCAGACGCGCGTTTAATATAGTTGAGTGATGAGTAGATGTTCGCGCTCGAATTACTGTGCGAGATGTCTACGAGGTAAATGACGAACAGCTCATCGTTTTTCATCGTCTTTGATAATCCCGCGAGACAAAAGACCAGGAGAGTAAACGCTATGATCCGCAAAAAAGTGATGAAAACTTTTTTAGAGCGCGAAATGTTCGCGTAGCTTTTCTTCGCGATTATTATAAACAGTGGTATCAGTAGCAGAAGCAACAGAATCCACGGATCTTTAAAGCCATATTTTGTCATTAATAAAACACCTTCCTGTGATATACCCACCACTCGATAATGATGAATATTATAGCGAAAATGACGAAGTACTTCCAGAGCTCTTTCCTGACGCTTATCTTAGAGGTCGGTTTGATCTTCTTACCGCCGATCTTGATGAATGGTGACGGTGTGATGTCCGACTCCTTCTCGCTCAGAAGGTTGGCGATGAAAAAATCCTCGAACCCGTCCGCGCCTTTCGTCGTGTAGAGCCCCACCCACTTTGTGTTATCAAAAAAGAACTCGTCGTTGAACACCTTCACCTCAATAACGTCTGATTCTGGCGTCGTCACTTCGATGATGTCCTGCTCGTACACCTTGCGGCGTATAGAATCACCGGTGCGGCTGTATGAGCTCGACTTCTTGTCAAAATGATCGCTCAGCCATATCATAGAATTATATATAAACATCGGGAAGGAGCTCTTCAGGATAAAGTCGCTCTCGGTCAGATCAAATGAGATCAAGATCACGCGGCGACCGAGCTTTTCCCCAGCGTAGATGAGGGTTGAGTCCTCCGCCTCGACGATCTTCTGCATCCAGCCAGGAGTGCTGAAGTACGTTGACTTCGCGATAACTGTGTTCTCAAAATTTATATACTTCATTATCGGGTGCGTCTTGTCATAGTCGATGATGTTCGGCAGCTCCTCGCGCGCTGTCTTGCCATCGGCAGAAACGCGCTTAAGTATGTTCAGCGGAGCAGCCTCGGAGTTTATCAGCAGAATATTCGTCTTCGGCGTTACGTTCGGGAAGAAGGAATCGAAGATTATCACGTCATAACTTGAATAGTCACTCTTTTCATCGTAGCTGAAAGGGTTCATCTTCGTCAGAGATACTACCGGGTTCACCCGCAACGCGTTCTCTAGAAACATGTTTTTCTTTGTCACCATAAGCACTTGAATACTCTCAGGCTTTTTCATATAAGCATAAGCGGTGTTGTCCACCTCAAGCTTATCATCGATCGACAGCTTCATGGTTATCAGCCCCTGCTCAAGCCGCGCGTCATCAAATATCACAGGGTAGTTCTCCTGCGCCGGTATCGTTATCTCCTTGATATCGATGAGGTCATCACCGTTATACAGCTCGACATCGGTTGTCTTCGGCTCATTCGAAAAATTCACTATCCGCGCGAACACCTGTAAATTCTCTCGGTTGTTACCGGTGGCGTTGATATCGAGATCGACAATACCGACGTTGTCGCTTCCCTTCCCGATGCTGATGAACTCTACCTCTGGGAAGTTATCCTTAGTGATGTTCCGCTCCTCGGCAAGCTGTTCGAGCCCGACGTTAGCGCCATCGCTGATGACGTAGATCTTATCGATCTTCTTCTGCTTTAGCGCCGACATGATAACAGTAAAAGCGTCATAAAGATTCGTCGGTGTCTCTGTCGGCTCGAGCGTATCGATATTTTTTTTGAGCGCGCGCTTGTCCCTTGAGAGTGGCGCCCTGATGTATGTTTTTGTGTCGGCTGATATTATCATCGCCATGTCAGATTCTGCGAAGTTGCTGATTATCTCTGTCGCCCGCTCCTTCGCCCGCTCAAAGCGGCTCTCACCGTCGTCAGTCGCCATCATGCTAGCGGATGAGTCGATGAGGATGATATAATTATAGTTCGAAAAAATATTCTTGATGAATGTCGGTCGCGACAGCCCCATTATGCTGAGCAGCAGAAACAGTATCTGGATCAAGAGCAGCAGATTCCGCCGCAACTTCTGAAAAGGTCGGTTCGCCTTCTGATCCACGAGCATCCTGTTAAAAAGGAACAGGTTCGATATGACTTTCTTCTGGCGTTTAAGCTTTAAGAAGTAAAGCAGAACGATTATTCCGATTGTCAACAGCGCCCAAAAGGCCGCCGGGTTGATGAAATTCATAAACTATTTTGTCCCTACGGTAAATTCTTAATTTTTATAACTCTTAAACACCGTCATCCCCGATTACTACCTCGGGAATGACAGGGTATAACCTCAGGAATGACGCGGTGTAAATTCTTAACTCTTAACCATCTTCTTCACCTTAAAGTACTTGAGGATCAGATCCTCAAAATGATAATCTGTCGGTGCGCTCAGGTGGGTTATCCCGCGCTTCATACAGAACGCTTCGAGCTCGGAGGAAAGCGCGCCAAACTCGTCATGGTACATCTTGGTCAATTTTTCAGTGACAGTAACATCTATAAACTCATTCGTCTCGACATCGGTGAGGCGAAGGTCGCCCTGCAAAGTCATATCCCGTTCTATCGGGTTGAACACCTGCACGATGTTGACATCGAATTTTTTGTACTGCAAAAAGCTCAACCCCGACTCATAACCCTCAGGGTCGAAAAAATCAGAGATGAGCAGCACCACTCCGGGGCGTTTCATTATCTTCGCGAACTCAAAAAGCGCCTTGTTTATGCTCGTACCGCCGTCCTCCTCCATGCTCTCGATGTAATGGACGCAGGTGAAAAAATGCTTCCGCCCGCGAGACGGCATGACATGCACGTCCAACTTGTTCGAGAACGCGGAAATGCCGACCCGGTCAAGGTTTGCGAGCGATATGTACGAGAGCGCCGCAGCGATCTTCTTTGCGTAGATGAATTTTTCATCGTCTGGGCAACACATCGACTTGCTGTTGTCGATGATGATATAAAGCGACAGCTCCTCCTCGGCGACGAACAGTTTGATGAGCAGTTTTTCTAGCCGCGCGTAGATGTTCCAGTCGATATAGCGGAGGTCGTCACCAAGCTCGTAAGAACGGTAGTCGGCAAACTCGGCGCTGTTTCCTTTGTGCGTGCTTCGGCGCAAACTCTGGACTTTACCGGCAAAAATCTTCTTCGAGAGCAGGCTCAACCGTTCGAGCCGCTTTATGAACCCCGGGTCTAATATCTTATGTTTCAAATCTGTTTGTCCTCATACATCCACCTTGGTTTTAAGGTGGCAATGTGTAAATACGTATTGTTTCGTAGGGGCGACCCTGTGTGGTCGCCCACCGCTTTGGGCAGGCACACAGACCAGCCCCTACGGTGAATTCATAATTCTTTACCCTTTAGCTTTCTTCTTGAGCTCTTCTACGATTTCATCGATTATCTGATCTGTGCTTATCCCCTCTGATTCGCCCTCAAAGTTCAGTATTATCCGGTGCCTGAGCGCTTCCCTAGCGTTGTTGGCGATATCGTCTATCGCTATGTTGAACCGGCTGTCGAGCAGAGCCTGTGCTTTTGAGGCGAGAATAAGAGTCTGCGCCGCCCGCGGGCTCGAGCCGTAGCGTACGTATTTTTTAGCTATATCGCACGCCTGCTCAGAGTCAGGGTGGGTGGCAAGCACCAGCTCGACCGCAAAATCAAGCACGTGATCAGCGACCGGCACTGTCAACACAAGCTCGCGCATTTTCAGTATTTCTTTACCGCTTAGCACTGGCTTTGCCGTATAGCTCTTTTCGGTGGTTGTCCGCCTCAGCACCTCTTTCAGCTCTTTGGCTGGTGGCGCGGCGACATGCAGCTTGAAGAAGAAACGGTCAAGCTGCGCCTCTGGTAGCGGGTATGTCCCCTCCATCTCAAGCGGGTTTTGCGTCGCGAGCACGAAGAACGGCTCCTCAAGCGTGTAGCTGTTCCCGAGGACTGTTACCCGGTGCTCCTGCATCGCCTCTAAGAGTGCCGACTGCGTTTTTGGGGTCGCCCGGTTTATCTCGTCAGAGAGCAGGATATTCGTGAATACCGGTCCCTTCTCAAATTTGAAGTACTTTCCGCCGGACTCCTTCTCAGCGATGATGTTCGTACCGACGATATCCGCCGGCATGAGATCAGGCGTGAACTGTATCCGTGAGAAGTCGAGGCTAAGCGCGTCTGCGAGAGTTCGCACAAGCAGAGTCTTCCCAACCCCGGGAACCCCCTCTAACAGTACATGACCGCTAGAAAGCAAGGCGATTATCACTTTTTCTATCATATCGGTGTTGCCGACGATACATTTTTGGATCTCGGTTAATAACTTGTTGGTGTTCTGCTGGAACTCGTTGACTTTCTCTGATATCTCCATATATTCTCCTGTTTTAATTGTCATTATGTTATCGTTGCGTTACGCTGCCGCTAACGGCAACCTACAGTACTGGGCTACCAGACAGGGTCGCCCCTACGGAAAATTCATAATTTATAATTTATAATTTTTCATTCATTCACTCTGCCTCAGGTCAGGGTTGATCGACTCAAAATACTCGAGCACATAATCCTTGTAGATCTTCGGCACTTTTTGCGTATTTATTGATTTTTGCGCTACCTCGCGGTACTCACCATACACTTCCGCGTAGGAGGTCTCGATCGGCTTGCCCTTAGGTAGCGCTTTCGTTACCTCGATGGTCGCCGAGTCACCCTCACCGATCTTACCCTTCACTGGGAGCATATCCTTACCGGTCTCGGTTTTTGCCGGCGCGTATATCTTCTCATATTTCGCGTCAGTCATATCATACGTTCTGTTCTTCTTCCGCTTCGGCGCGCCGGGGTCGAATGATGACATCCCCTGACTTTCGTTCGTGCTACCAGGGCCATCTTCCACCCCCGCTTTCCCTTTTTTCATCTGTTCGATCTTGCTGTTAAACGTAATATGTTGTTCTTTACTTTTCCCCTCTTTCTTACCAGCCTTCGCGCCGCCTCCCTGGGAGCCGCCAAGGCTTTTTTTGCCCTCTTTCAGCCCTTCAGTTTTTTTGCCTAGTTCAATGTTGAACCCCTGACTACTCATCTCGCTCGCCGCCTTTTTTATCTGTTCAGAGAGCTTTTTCGCGTCCGCTTTTGACATCGGTGAGCCAGAGGAGCCCCCGGCGTTCTTCCCTGCTTTCGCGCCGGCTTTTTTGCTGGACTTGCCGGTTTTACCGCCGGACTTGCTCTCTTTTTTACCAGACTTCGAGGCGCCCGGTTGCTTCTTCCCCATCTGATTGCTCATCATCTTTTCCGCTTTATTACCCATCGCTGACATCGCTTTTTTCGCGGCTTCGGCGGCGGCTTTTTTCTCTTCCGCGCTCGCCTTCTTGCTCTTTAGAGTTTTTAAACTCTTTTCAGCTCTTCCTTTTTCTTCTTCATGAACTCTTCAAATTTGGAGTTAGACTTAAATTTGTTAGTATCAATGTTCGCGAGCCCATCAGAAAACGGTGTCTCGCTGTCTTTATTATCCAGCATCTCCTGCGACTTATCGACAAGCTTTGACAGAAGCTTCATAGCGTTCTTCTTGTCTAGCTCTGCTTTTTTGAACTTCTTTATCGCGTCTTTAACTATATCATTAAACTCATTTATATTCTGTTTTTGCTTTTTGTTCGCTTTTTCTTTATTCTTTTTTAAGAACGCCACAAACTTGTTCAGGTTCTCCTCTTGCTTCTTCAATATCCTAGACTCCTGCTTTGTTAGCAGCGGCGCCGGCGGGGTTTTGTCGTCGATGTATGTGAGCCCCACGACCAAAAAAAGAAAGATAAGTATGTATTTAAAAGAGTAGTGTTTTTTTAAGTCAATTTTCTTTTCGTTAGTCAGTCTCGGCAAAATCGTGATGAGCGCGTTCTCCTGGTAGCTGATTATATCGAGCGGCAGCTCTCTATCTACGCAGTCGATGTATGACGAAAAGCGGTCTTTCAGCTCGAACCTCGTGTCTACGTATATCGCGTTGTTTATCCTGCTGGCTATTCGCCTGAACCGTAACATGAAGCAAGAGATAAACGTACCGGCGAGGAGTACGCCGAAAAATATATCCTCATAAGGTATCTTGTAGAAGACGAGTTTTTTGAGCCCTGTGTGGAGCGCGAAGAGGGCGAGTGTGACAAGGAGAGCGCTTGAGAGCGAATAAAACGCGTGCAGGATAAGTCGCGTTTGCTTCACCGAGTTTAAAAAAATGTGGATCTTTTTTGAACCGCTCATATATCTACCTTACCCTCTTTGGCTCTTCTTCTTAAGTATCCTGACAGTCCAAAACAGTATCAACAGTGTGGCTAACATTATCACCAGATTCGAAATTATCATCAGCGTTACCGGGTTGTATTTTTTGAATGCCGTTTTCATCAACACGTTATCCCCTTCAAAAAGCAGGTAGAGCGGAAACACGGGATTGATATGTTGCAGGATAAGCCAAAAGTCATCATAGCTGGCGCGCAATCTTCTCGAAAACATCAGCTCCATGATGACCGGCGGTAGGATAATCGGTCCGATTATGAGCGCCATTCCGCTAAAATACGATACGATATTCGCGAGCACGGTCTTTTTCACCAGTGTTGACCAGAAGAGCGACAGAGCCGCTAAAACAGAGGTGCAAACTATCATAATCAAGTATGACATCAATAT
>JAJRXV010000151.1 GCA_024276115.1 Deltaproteobacteria bacterium | reverse complement strand
GTTTGTGATCTTGACCATTTTAAACTTATCAACGATAAATATGGACACCTTACCGGAGATATGGTGCTGAAAAAAGTCGCGTATATGCTTCACAAAAGTATAAGAAAATGTGACTTTATAGGGCGGTATGGCGGGGAGGAATTTGTGGTGTTATTACCCGGTACTGATGAGGAATCCGCTGTTATCACCGCGGAAAAACTACGAAAAGCGGTAGACGACGCCAAATTTTTCTTCCATAAAGAAGAAGTGATAGTCACCGTCAGTATCGGTGTCGCGCAGTTTACCGAAACTGATGATTGTGATACTATATTTGAAAAATCGGACAAGGCGCTATATGTCGCGAAGGAAACCGGCAGAAACAGGGTCGTCAGATACACACCTTAAATAGAAGGACAAGCCACTGTTTAACCTTCAGTGTGTATCCCGCCCCGTCATCCCCGAGTGCGTCCGCCCTGTCATCCCCGAGTGCGTCCGCCCCGTCATCCCCGAATGCGTCCGCCCCGTCATCCCCGAGTGTATCTATCGGGGATCCATGCTCCAAACATCCTATTAAACTAAGTTTTTTCGCTTTTGCTCAATATGTTCTAGTCCTGGGTTCCCGATTAAAACCTCGGGAATGACGGTGTGTGAAAACTATATATTTGATTGCCGGGGTGCGACCAACGGAAGCGTAGAGGAAATCCCCCTAAATTGTATTGGGCAACATACCCTTGATGAACCTCTCCACCACTCCCAAATCTACATTATCCTTAAAGCTCCCGACAAAGTCATCATAAAAACTCTCACCCGCTTCTATCTCGGGGATAACACCGATTATCTCTGTATTGTCGAAGAGTTTTATGTATTTCAGGAGGCTTATGGCCGCCTCTCCGGGCTCCTTGGGGTAGCGGTTCACTATGAGGCCGAGAATCTCAACGCCATAATTTTTGAGTATTTTGAGCGTCATGAGCGTGTGGTTTATGCGCCCTAGCGCGCAGTCTGTGATGACGATCACCGGGCAGGCAAGCTCTTTTATGAGGTCTATCATCAGATAATCATCCTTGATCGGTACCATGAGCCCACCGGCGCCCTCGATTATTGTAGCGTCATGCCTGTCGCTGATAATATCGCGGGCGGAAATCAGGCTGTTTTTAGATATCGTGATATTTTCTAGGTGAGCCGCGTGCGCCGGGGTAACAGGCGTCTCAAAGCAGTACGGGTTAATATCTTTCAGCTCGTCCTTACTCTTCGCGGCGGATTTCAACATAACCGCGTCTGCCGGTATCCACTGCTTTGCCCCGGATAGTACCGGCTTGAACACACCGATATCGAGCCCCCTCGCGATGAGAGATTCAACGAGACCGCATGCGCAGAGAGTTTTCCCCACCTCGGTATCAACTGCTGTAATAAATATATTTTTTTTCATATCACACCCTGCATATAAAATAATAAACTATGTAAGTAGCGTATATGTAATCTTTTTTACGGAATTCACTCTCATAGTTTTCAATCATTTTTTCGATAACCTCTTTACCGATGAACTCCCTCTCGCTGTCGCGGTTGTGAGAGCCGATAGCCTTCAGCGATTTGAGCAGGTCCTTAACGCTGTCGTAATATACCACTTTTTTCTCTACCTCTGCCGAAATATCAAGAAAATTCGCTTTCTTCAGCTCGATAATTATATCCTCGAACGACATGAAATTATTGACATGCGGCTTCGGCTCACGTTCAAGCGACTTATAAGCTTTATTAAATGAATAGTTCAGCTCTTCGAGCGTATTCGGACCGAAAGTCGAGAAACTGAGCACACCTCTGGGTTTCAAAATATCACGGGCGCGGGCGAACAACTTCCCGACGTCTTCCACCCAGTGCGCCGCGGCGTTGGAGTAGAGCAGATCGAATGTTTCATGCCCAAACGGCAGATACTCCATATCGGCGGTGATAAACTCCACCGGGTAGGACGCGCTTTCGCATGTTTTTTTCGCGTACTGCATCATCCCGTGAGCAATATCGCACGCGACGATTTCAGCCTCATCATAAGTCTCGCTCAGCTTGAACGAGTCACAGCCGGTACCGGCGCCGATATCTAGAATATTTTTCGGGTTGATTTCTGTTCTGACGAGTTTGCTAATAAGTTTTAGTCCCATCTCCCGCTGCATCAGCGATTTATCGTTATAACTGATAGCGCTTTTAGAGAATAGTTTTTTAATCCGTTCTTTTATCATCTGAAAAAATAAACTCCCTTACTGTTTTATTAAACCGCTTCGCGTCGGTGAAAAATGGCGCGTGACCCGCGGCGTCAATGATTTTTATCCTGCTGTCAGGGATCAGCTCTGAGATCATGCCCGCGGCTTTGGCGCTGTACAACTTATCGTCACTGCTGTGGATTATGAGCGTATCCACCGATACCGACCTCACATCCTCACTAAAATCTCCCGCCACCAACAGCTCTAAGGTTTGCAAGAGAGCTTCCTTTTTTTCGACCGCCGCGCCGCCCGCGACTATCTCCATAAACGCGTCACAATCCACGCTGTTCGGGTAGCCATACAGCACCAGCTCGCAGAACTCCTCTAACGCGTACTTCACAGAATCAGCCAGCCGCGCCCGCAGCCTTTTCACCGCACCGGGTCTGATACCGTGCGGGTTCGCGTCACATTTAATAAATATAGGGCTAAATCCGCAAAATACAACCCCCTTTGTTATCGATGCCAGCTTTTGTGACAACTTCGCCGCGAAGAGCCCGCCCATAGACCAACCGACGATGTACAGCTCTTTTACACCTATCTTCGTTATGCTGTCCGCGATGACTGCGACTATCGCGTCGATGATCTCGCTTTCATGCGTGCCATCAAGTATCATGCTGTACATGTCCGGCGTAAGGACGGTAAAATCCTTGGAGAAGCACTCCTTCTGCCGCGCGAAGACGCCACCGTTCATCCCCCAGCCATGTAAAAATAGTATCGCTTTTTTGTTCATTAGTTTTTTTT
>JAJRXV010000150.1 GCA_024276115.1 Deltaproteobacteria bacterium | reverse complement strand
GTACGCTGAGCGTCACCAGCCCCACCATCGCCGGGATGGTGATGAAGAACGTCAGGCGCGTACCGAACGATATCGTGTCGATCAAGCCCTCTTTGTCGTCCTTCGCCGCTATCATAGCCATTGACGGGAACACCGCGGTGGAGATCGCCGTGGAGAAGACCCCGAGCGGGAACTGCATCAGCCTCGTACCGAGGTATAAAAAGTATATACTCCCGACCGGTAGGAATGACGCGAGTATCGAGTCCACCGTGATGTTGACCTGCGTTATCGCGAGCCCGAATATCGTCGGGATTATCAGTTTGAGTACTTTTTTTGCCCCGGGGTGTTTCGGGATGTAGCTGAATGAGAAGAGGAATTTCCGCTTTATGAGCGGCGGCACCTGTATGAAGAACTGGAACGCGCCACCGAGCGTCACCGCGAGTGAGAGCGCCAGCGCCGGTTCGTCGAACTTACCGAGAATGAACAGCACCGCGAGGATGATAACTATGTTGAACATTATCGGGGCGATCGCCGGCGCCGCGAACGACCTCAGCGAGTTGAGCACCCCCATCGAGAGCGCGGCGAGCCCGATGAAGAGCAGGAACGGGAACATCACGCGCGTGAGCTTAACGGTGAGGTCGAACTGCGCCGAGTCCGCCTTGAACCCCGGCGCGATGAGCGTCACCAGAAACGGGGCGAAGATGATCCCGAGCGTGACGACGACCGTCAGCGAAAGCGTCAGGAACGTGAAGATTGTGTCGGAGAGTTTTTTCGCCTCCTCATCAGTCGAGTTGGTCAGGTAGTCGGTGAAGACCGGGATGAAGCCCGCGGAAATCGACCCTTCAGCGAAGAGTTCCCGCAGCATGTTCGGTATCTTGAACGCTACGGAAAACGCGTCTACCACCGAGCTTGCGCCGAAAAAACCCGCGACGAGCATATCGCGCAGGAAGCCGAGCACCCGGCTTAAGAGTGTTGCCGACCCTACCACCGCGGCGGCGGCGGTTATTTTTTTATTCTCATGTGACATATTTACTCCGGTTGTCCTTTTTTGTTGCCGATCGCCTTACCTGTTGTTGTTGATGGGCAAGAAGATGGCCGCTCCTACTCACTTTTTCATTGCGTCTTGAATGATTTTTAACATCCTCTTCTCGCGACCTCTATTGCTCCAACCACTTTTAATAAATATAATCTTCGCTGATTTATCAAGGAGAACCGACGCGGGTGTATATGAGAATCCGAACAGCTCCGGCGTCGTAAAACTCGGGTCATGCAGGAACGTAAACGGGAATTTGTAATGATCGATATACTTTTTTATCCTTTTCTGGCTCCCGGCGTCAACGCTGATTGCGATTACATTGAGGTCTGGAACATAAGCAAGCATATTGTTTAACGCCTCAAGCTCTTTTCTGCAAGCCGCGCATGAAGTCTGCATATAGATCAAGACCGTCACTTTGCCCTTGCTGAACTTGTTTATGTTTACCAGCTTTATTGTGTTATCAGGATTCATCTTGACGCTACCCTCGCTCAGCTTACTTATGTCTACCGACTTGCTCAGCTGTATGACACCGAGCGTAATTTGCGGGGCTGGATCAGCGATTTTCGCGGAGGCGGCGTACAGCAGAGAGGTTGAGAGCATGATAGCGATAGTTGTCAGCAGTATGGTTTTTATATTTTTCATCACCCTGCTAAGCTACCGAATAATCACTGTTTTGTCAATGCAATTTAGCGTATTTTCAAGACTTTTACATTTTATGAAAAAAACGGGGTAAGTCCAGGACATTGTATCTTGATTCTAAGTTATAAATTGTATTGGGCAACATGCCCATTAAACCGTAAAGCAAAGTTTATTCGCTCCGCTCAGAGTTTAGTCATGGTTTCCCGATTAAAACCTCGGGAATGACGTGGCGAGAATACCACATGTTCGATAGCCGGGTTAATAACAAAAAATTTACAAAATATATATTGACTTTTTTGAGTAATTTTAATAAAGTTCACAGACTGAACAAGACTCGGGAGCGCGATTTTTATGAAAAAAGACGATATGTATACGATGGAGATGCTAAAGCTCGTCGAGGAGAACTCACGTATCACGCAGAGGCGCATCGCGGTCGCGATGAAGATATCGCTCGGCTTGACAAACTCATTCATAAAACGGCTCGCGAAGAAGGGCTACATAAAGATAAGGACGATTCCGATGGAGCGGGCAAAGTACCTGCTGACACCGAACGGCGCGTTGGAGAAGTACCGCCTGACAGTAGAATATATGCAGTATCCTCTTAGTTTTTATAGGGATTTAAAAGAGATGATGCGCGAGAAGTTCTCTTGCCCGAAGGAGAAAAATATCGAAAAAGTCGCTTTTTTCGGTAGTGGTGAGGTCGCCGAAATCGCGAAACTATTCCTCGATGAGGCGGGCATAGAGCTTGTCGCTGTTATCGACGACGAACGCGCGGGGAAGAGTTTTTTTGGTCATGAGGTGAAGCGGGTTGAAAGCCTGACCGCCATTGATTTTGACATGTTGCTGTTCACCGATATAGCCCCGCCAGAAGACGCGTTGGCAGAGTTGGAGAAACATAAAATTGACAAAGATAAGATATTGCTACTCGACCGGAGATAATAAACAATGACAAAAATAGTGAATATAATATTGCTTATTATCGTAGCTCTCACGCTTGGGTTCCTGCAATATCAGGCCTCGGACAGCTACCGTCTAAAAAAAGCTGCGGACCATTTGAGCGCGAAGGAGTACCCGAAAGCCGCGAACTATTATAAGAAGATTCTCAGAAAGCGGATGATAGCGCGAGAGGTCGGCGCGACGCTGAAAATCGATGACGTTATGCCCGGGCTGATGGCGACTTATGAGCCGATTGTCCTGGCGAAACAAGAGCTTATCGAGAAGTTGTCGCGTGATGGCGAGCTGCTGGAAGCTGAAGCTGAGGCGGCGACATTCTCAAAGATAGTGCGGTATTTTGATACGATGATAGACGCGTCAGTTGAGGAGCGGAAGGCGACCCCGAAGGAGTATAATGATTTTATCAAGAAGCTCGATGCTGTAAACGCGGTGATATATAGCGGGATATATGAGGAGAAGGGTGACTTTGACTCTATGGTATGGTTGCACAGCTCGATGATGATCAGTGAGACTCCGCTCACCTCTTTCTTTTTGCTGGAGGGTGGCGGGAGTCTCCTCGGTGAGGCGCGGTTTGAGGAGTATATAGCCGCGATTAGCGACCCCGACAGAGTCCGCACCGCGAAAAAGGAGCTAAGCAGCATTTACATCGCGCTAGCTATAGAGCTGGATAAAAAGGGCGACCACACCAAGGCGTACAAAAAGCTCAAATACGCTTTTATTGCAGACCCGAAAAACAGTGAGCTAACCACTGCGTTTGAGTCCCTTGATGTTGACAAATACCCGCGTTACAACTACATAAAAGTGTTATTGTTAGAAGCCGCCAAAGATACCGCCAGCGCGAAAAGACTACTCAATGATATCGTGCGAAAGGGAGCTGCCGACGCGGAAATATTCACGAAACTCTCAGAGTATGACTTGCGTGACGGAGATATCAAGAGCGCGACTGAACACCTGCTCAAGGCGGCGGAACTCCAGAAGTATCCGGTCGCGACATATTACCGCCTCTCTGACCTATACAGGGAGAGCAATGACAAAAAGAACGCGGTGAAGTACCTCGAGCTCGGTGTCGATATTGACAAAGATGATTACCAAAAGCTTCTGTATCATGGCAACCTGCAGTGGGAGAGTATTATTAACTATTATAACAGTGATATCGACGTGACGATCACCGGCGCGGCTGATATCGCCACTGACCTGCTCGGGAAGATGTTACACCCGAACAATATAGTTTCAGCGCGCGGCGAGCTAGAGTTCAGCGACATCGGTTCTGATATCGAGATACTGCTGGACTTAAAAACCGAGCGATCGTTCAACCTTCTGACGTTTGCCGCGAACCTGCGTGACCAGCGATACGTAATACCGAAGAGCGTTGTTTACGTCTCGGTTGACGGTAAGGATTTTAAGGAGATCGGGGTGGTAGAGCCGCAGAGTTTTAAGGAGCCCGGCACGAAAACAATATACATAAAAGGTGAGCAGAAAGCGCGATATGTGAAGGTAATCATGAGAAAAACCGATAAACGGGTTAACCTCTCGTATATTATTGTATCGGTAGATTAGGTTGAAGGGGTAAGATGTTAAGCATCAGCGAGTCAGAATATAGTGATATCATAGGTAGTTGCCGCTGGTCTACGTTTTTTGGTACGGTCGCGTGGCTGAAGGTGCTAAGGGATAGCTTCGGGTACAAATATAAGTTGCTCGGCATCACAGTAAAAGGCAAAAAAATCGTTCTGCCGATTGTCACCCTGCGTAAACGCCTGTTGCTGTTCAGCGAATACGTTTCTGTACCGTTTGAGGATTACGGTGGATTTTTTTCTAAGAGCGAGCTAGATAAAGATGATATCGCGTTCGCGCTAAGGCGGTTGCGGAAGATACCGACGCTTGACGCTATGACGCTGGCGCCGGGTCCTGAGATGTCAGGGCTTTACCCTGTGGAGTATAAGTCGGCGGAGAAGTTCACACACATAATTGACACGTCGCGGGGGTATGAGCAGCTGTTTGAGGAGCTATACAGCCAGAAGTGCCGCAACAAGATAAGAAAAGCGGTAAAAAACGGGGTTAGAGTCAAGTTCGCTGAGAGCATTGAGGATTATCAGGAATACGCGGGCATATATGAGGATAGCGCGAGGCGGTGGGGTGGCGCGCCATTTTTTAAGCGCGATTTTTTCGAAAACCTTTATGAATACGCGCGAGAGCATACACGTATATACCTCGCGGAATATAATGGCAAGAAGGTCGCGGGGGTGTTGAACTTTCAGTTTAATGGGTATTTGTACAATTTTTCATCCTGCTATCTTTCAGGTTTCGCACGGCTCGCCGCGGTGAATCTGCTACAGGATTTCGCGATAAAAGAGACATGCGCTAAGTCCGACAAGCTGTATGACTTCGGTGGTTCGGTCGCTAGAGGGACGGTACTCGATTCGGTGATAAAATTTAAAGAGAGTTTCGGCGCGAAAAAAATAGTGTTCAATAAGTATCTTATCAGGGGTAAAATGATGAGCGGTGCAAAAAGCGTAAAGGATCTGGTGCAAGGTGGAACAACTTAAACTAAAACTTATCTGCCCGGAGTGCAGGGCGGAGTTGCGAAAAGAATCAGACGAGTTGCGGTGTGGCGCGTGCGAAAGCGCGTATAAGATCGTTGACGGCATACCGGCGTTTTGCGGTACTGATGAGTTCTACGAGGGGAAGTTCGATGTCAGCTACGATGATTCCCAGTCATTTTTCACTCGTCCGGCGTTTTTTCCGCTCTTTATTCGCAAGGCTCTATTCAGGTTTTTAATACTCAATCAGATAGGGAGCAAGCGTAAAAAATTCATCCTCGACAAAGCGCGAGGCAACGAGCTGACTCTTGACATAGGGTGCGGCGGCGGCAGAAAGTGGCTACGGAATTATGGGCAGGTTGTCGGTATTGATGTGTCGCTCTCATCGTTAAAAAACGCGCGGCAGATATACAACGCCGTAGCGCAGTCTACGCTCGAAAAATTGCCGTTTCCAGATGATTATTTTGATGTCGTCACCGGTATAGATATATTGGGGCACATAGAAAATGACGACAAAGACGCGGTACTCACTGAGCTGAAGCGGGTCTTGAAGCCCGGTGGGCGGCTGGTGGCGATAGTCGAGGCGGACAGCGATTCGGTTCTCTTCCGGTGGGCGAAGAAGCATAAGGAGTTGTATTATGAGAAGTTCATAGAGTTAGATGGTCATTTTGGGCTCGAGCCGCCGGCAGAAGTGATAAAAAGACTAAACCGGCTCGGCTATAAGATATCTTACAAAAAATCGGTGTACGGGATTGTGTTGCCGACTTGGGAGTACAAAAAAGCGTTCGCGGGGGGGTATAGCAAAAAAAGCTTGTTTATCAGGGCGTTGACAACTTTTAATCGATCCGCCGACCGTATGACGTGCCGCGGGAGCAGGATGCTTGTTCATATGATGTTAGGTTTTATGGATAGTTTGACAATGAGAATAACCGGCTTTGACAACGGGCATATCCTGTTCGTCGAAGCTGTCAAGGAGAGATAGATGGGATTAATATCAAAGATAAAAACCGCCTGCGCTATTGAGAAAGAAGCGCGAAGGAATAAGATAGCGCAGATGCTGAATAAACGGTACGGTACCAAGTTGGCGCCGGTGCGGATGTACGACAAGTACCCGAAGATAATACGTGTAATCACAACAAGGCTCTGCAATATGAGGTGCAACCAGTGCCCATCGGTGACGGTGAATGACGAGAAGAAGTACAAGCAGAGGTTTATGGATATAAATCTGGTGAAGAAGATCATCGATGAGGTGAAGGACTACCCCAAGCTCGCGCTCTCACCATTCGCGCTCGAACCGCTCATCAATCCAAACACTCTCGACACGATCAAGTACGCGGTCTCAAAAGGCGTGAGTCTGAAGGGGTTCTTCACCAACGCGCAGGCGATGTCAGAGGAGAAAGCGAAGGAACTGCTCGACGCCGGACTCGACAATATTAACTTCAGCATCGACGCGGTGGACAGCGAAGGCTACATGCTCACCAGAAACTCGAAGCGGTATGACCACGTTGTCAATAACGTGAGGAACTTCCTTAAAATAAAGGAGGAGGGCGGGTATGAAGTCGCCACCTCCGTCTCGTATGTAGTCTCAAAAGAGACCGAGGCTAAGGTCGAAAAATTCCGGCAGCTCTGGGAGGGTAAGGTAGATAAGGTGATCTTTCAGGATTTTGACTTTCAGGGTGGTCAGCAGGCGGGTAGCTTCACTCAGATAAAAGAGAAAAAGAAGCGGTTGCCATGTTCATATTTCTGGTACAGGATGAACATCAATATCGAAGGTAAAATAATATTTTGCGCCGACGACTGGTGGGAGACCGACCTCTTCGGAGATGTCAACAAAGAAAGCATAACCGATATATGGACCGGTGAGCATTATGAAAAACTTAGAAAAATACATATCAACCGCGAGTTTGACAAACTGAAGGTCTGCGGTGAGTGCAGAGACTGGCACAACCCGGGTAAGATATTTTAGGGGAGCGGCTTAATGTCAGATGGTGTACTAAAATACCAGGTACTCGGTGTAATCACGAAGATGTTCACCACCCTGATCGGTATCGCGCAGGCGTTCATCGTTGTGAGAATATTGACCCCGGCGGAGTATGGCTTCATCGGGCTGGCGCTCGCGGTTAGCGGTATCGCGGACGTAGTGCAGAACCTCGGAATCAACGTGTCGATGACCCGTGAGATCGCGCTCAACAAAGACGCGCGCGCTATACCGAAAATCTTCTACTCCACGCTCGGGCTACGGCTCATCGTTTCATTTGTTGTCGCGCTTTTGCTCTTTTTCTTCTCTGACGCCATCGCCGTCGGTATATATGAAAAACCAGAACTCGCGATACTACTCCGAATGCTTTCACTCGGTGTTTTCGCGCAGGGGCTTTCCGGGCTCGCGAGCGCGGCGGTCAGTTCGCTCAGGCGTTTCAAGGTGCTTTTCTTTGTGCAGGCGATATTCGCGGCGGTCAATTTCGTCCTCTTTGCCTCCCTCACCTACAAGTTCCGCATGGTAGGGTACTTCGCCGCGGTGATCGTTTCATTTACGCTTTCGTTTATCGTCATGATTATCATATTTCTGAAAAGCATAGATGATTTCAGGATATTCCCCACCAAAGCTGAGATAAAAAAAGTGTGGAAGGATATCCTGAGCCTCGGTATGTTTATGGCGCTCTTGCGGCTCGCCTACATATTCTGGGAAAAAGCGGCGATACTCTTTCTCGGGGTGTATTACATCAACGACCTCGACCTGATCGGGCAGTACAACTTCGCGATGAACTTCAGCTCGAAGTTTCTGCTCCTCACAACCGCTATCGTGGCGGTGAACGTACCGGTATTCAGCGCGCATTACGCGAAAGGTGAAAAATTCCTCATAGCGAAATTCAAGGAGAACTTCGACAAGCTATATTACTTTCTGTATGTCATCTTCGCCGTCTCTATGATATTCTTCAGCGATCTCACGCACTTCGCCTTTCATGGCAAGTTCGACGACTCGCTCGTTATCTTCCCGTACCTTTATACCGCGTACTTCTTCGTCGCGATCACATCACAGATTATCGCGTCAGGTATCATACTGCCGGTGAAAAAAGTACACTACCTGATAAATCAGCGGATAGCGATAAAAATCGCGACTGTCGCGCTCGTCTATATCCTCATTGACAGCGGATACGGCGTGATCGGGGCGGCGGCGGGAACCTTGCTCGGGATAATCCTCAGCACACTTAAGAGCCTCGCGGTCATATACAAAGAACTCAAATGCAAGATCGTCACAAAGAACATAATCGCGTTTTCCGGATGCCTGCTACCGATGATAATATTCGGGCTTATCGTAGAATCATTTACACAAAAGCTTGTTGTCGCGATTCTGAGCTTGATTGTATATCTGATTCTTGGTATTAATTTTAAGATAATAATGTGGGACAGTAGGTCAGATTAAGCGGAGCGAATCTGACAATACAATGCAAACGTCGGATTCGTCGTAAACTCCTTAATCCGACCTACCAGACTTTGCTTTAGTTTAATGTGATGTTTTGAGCATGGATCCCCCGATAGGAGACTAGTCTCACGCACTCGGGGATGACGCGGAGTGGCAACACTCATGGCATAACGAACGTAGGGGCTATGTTGCGCGGTCGCCCGGTATGACTAAACAACAGGAACAACAAAATGAAAGAACATAAAAAAGAACATCAAATAAAAGAAGCCGCGTCGTACCGGGATATTATCGGTAGCAAGGAGACGAAGAGGAGCGCGAAGTATAAGCAGAGCATCCTCAGACCGAAGCTGTATGATTCTGTGTACATGATCCGGCGATCAAAAATCAGGGTGATGACAAAGCTGGCGGGCGACCTCTTAGAGCCCGGGCTCGCGGTGGGGCTCGATGTCGGGTGCGGCACAAACGCGTACAAGTCGCTTTTTTCGCGCTTCACCGATGATTTTTTCGGTATCGATATCGCCACCACGCCATACATCGATGTGAAGGGCGACATAAAACAGCTCCCATTCAAAAGCGCGTCAATCGACCTCATCACCTGCAACATGACGATAGAGCATGTGCGGAATTACGAGAGCCTGATAAACGAGATATGGCGGGCGCTTAAACCGGGCGGAGTGCTTATGATCGACCTGCCGCTCATGATGGAGCTTCATGGGGAGGAGGACTTCTGGCGTTTCACGAAGCATAGCGCCAAGTACCTCTTCAAAAAATTCAAGATACTTAGCGTAGCTCCATGCGGCGGCTTCTTCATCACCTGGGGCGGAATGCTCTGCAAGTTCATCGACCGCCTGCTAGCGCGGAAGTGGATGAAAATATTAGGATACCTCCTGTTTCCGGCTATCAACCTCACGTCGCTCTTTTTTGAGGGGATCATGGTGAGGCTCTTCGCCAACACCGAGCGGGGCCGGAGAATTCTCGACTCATACTACTACCCGTTCACGGTGAATAATGTAGCGGTGGTGCAGAAGGAGCGAAATAGATCGGGTAGGTCGGATTAAGCGGAGCGAATCTGACGAAAAAGAGTGCGGGGTAAACGTAGGGGCGATCCTTGTCTGGTCGCCCGGTACAACAAAGGAGCGAAATGACTGACAAAAAAAAGGTAGTACACATAATCAACATGTACCTCGGGGGCGGTTGCGATTATGTCCATAAGCAGCTGGTCAATATGGATGAGTTCGCGCCGGTGATGCTCGCGCCGTACAGGCTCGATGACCGGTTCCCGATCTCTGACGGTCGGTTTATGATAAAAAACAACTTCTATTTCAAATTCATAACGAAGTTCTTTTTGAACCGTTTTCTGAAGAGTGCGACAAAATTCTTCGCCGAGCAGGTGCGGGAGGTCAAACCGGCTCTCATACACGCGCACTTCGGTTTTATGGCGCCATACCTCATAGACCTCAAGCGAGCGTTCCCCGAGATACCGGCTGTGATCGTATTCTACGGTCGGGACGCGAGCGAGTTGATATTGCAGGAAAAGTGGCAGAAGATATATAAGGAGCTATTCGAGGTAGCCGACAGGATGATCGTCCTCTGCGATGAGGTTAGTGAGCGGTTCATCAGGCTCGGTTGCCCCAAGGAGAAGATAACTGTCTGGGATATCGGTATCGATACCGGGCGTTACGCCTACAAGCCGCGACCGGCGCGGAAGGTCGCGCGGTTCACTATCGCGGCGCGGTTCATAGAGAAGAAGGGGTACTTTGTTCTGCTCGACGCGTTCAGGGGGTTATGCGAAAAGCATGACAACGCGCGCCTCAGTATCCTCGGGTTTGGGGAGATGAAAGCCGCGCTCCTCGCTAAGATCAGCGAGTATGGTCTAAGCGATAAGGTAGACTTCTGTGACACTGCGAATAGCACGGACTTTGAAACGCTCTTCCTCAAAAAACTGTACGATTCTGATGTGTTCGTACTACCGAGCATAAGGGCGAAAAGCGGTGATGACGAGGGCGGCCCACCTATCGTGATGACGAACGCCGCCGCCACCGGACTGCCGGTTATCTCGACGAACATTGCCGGTATCGACCGAGCGGTACTCCACGACAAGACCGGACTGCTGGTGGAGAGTGGTGACGCGAGCGCGCTCTTTGAGGCGATGGAAAAGCTCCTGCTCGACAGTGATTTAAGAAAAAAGCTTGGTAAGGCGGGCGCGGAATATATGGAACAAAACTTCTCTATAAGTTGTCAGATGGGTAAGTTGCAGGGGATTTATAAGGGGTTGATGGACAACAGTCCCTAAAACAGCCCCGCCGGCAAAAGCCGTAAAAGGAAGTTGACAACAACGCCGATGAAAAGCGACAGCGGCATAATCAAAGCGACGAGTAACAGCCCGAACTTCAGCCCATACTCTTTTATTATTACGAGCAACGTCGTAAGGCACGGTATTGACAGGATAATCACGAGAGTGCTGACGACAATCTGGATCGGGGTGAGTAGCTCCCCGCTGTAGCCGTGCCCCGGTATCGCCATATCTCTGAGGACGATGATGCCCGCCTCGCCACGGAAAAAGCTGAGCAGGTACGCGTCGGTGAATTTCGGCGGCAGGTTCAGCCAGTTGACCACCAGCGGTGAGAAGAGGTCTTCGAGGAACTTGAGCGTTCCGATCTTATCGAGCAGGAACAGGCAGAACATCCCGTAGATGAAGAATGGGAGCGCCTCGTCGAGGAACCACATCGAGCGTTTGTATGTCTTATACAGCACCGCTTTGAGCGATGGTATCCTGAGCGGGAATATCTCCATGATGAAATCGGACTTCTCCCCGGGGATCAGTTTTGATGACGCGTACCCGGTGGCGAACATCATTAAAAGCAGTATCGCGACGAGAATGAGCGTGCTGACCAGCGAGACACGCGCGAGCATAGCGATGATGACCGAGAGCTTCGCCGAGCATGGTATAACGAGCACGAGCATCAAGATTGTGATGATGCGTTCTTTTTTCTCCTCTAGCACCCGGGTTGAGATCGTCGCCATCGTCACGCAAGAAAAGCCTAGTATCATCGGTAATATAGCTTTACCGTTGAGCCCCATTTTTTTGAACGCGCTGTTGAGCAGTACCGAGAGGCGAGGCATGTAGCCGAGATCCTCAAGGAAGGAAAACGCGAAGAAAAACGTAACGATAATCGGCAGTATGATCGCCAGCGCCGTTCCGAGCCCTGTTGTGAGCATACCGTAATTACCGACGAGCGCTTCTTGTATGAACTCTGACGGTATGTAACCGGCGAGTTTTGTGAGGAACGGATTAATGTAGCCACCGAAGAGGGTTTGGTCGAGAAAGTCCGCTATGAACTCCGCGCCCAATCTCCCGATAAAAAAATACAGGAACGCAAGGACGAATCCCAAAATAATAAATCCGTAGACCTTATGTGTAGAGAGTGTCCCAATCTTTTCCAGCAGCGGTATCTTTGTTATCTCTTCCTTTTTTAATGATACGCTTAAAACTCTCTCTATAAACTTGGAGCGAGCGGCCATGACCATCAGTGAGATATCGCCGGTCAGTGATGAGATAATCGACTGTAATTCCACGATTTTTTTGTCAGTGAGCGCGATTTTAAGCATGTTGAGAGCCATGCTGTCGTTGTTGAGGATGAAGAGCCCGAGCCCGCGTGTGAAGGTGACTTCTGGTTCGATCGTCTCTCTTATCTCATCGAACGCCTTCTCTATCGACAGGTTGTACCGCATTGTCAGCAGGCTTTTTTTGCGCTTGGAGATCGGCTTCTTGAGCGTTTCTACCCCGTCGCCGATATTGGCGATAGTAGGCGCGATCGGTATGCCGAGCTGTTCTGATAAGCTTTCGATGTCGAGCTTGTTCCCGAATTTTTCAGCCTCATCGGTCATGTTGAGCGCCATCACTACCGGCAGGTCAAACTCAATAAGCTCGATCGCCATCAGCAGGGAGCGGAAGATGTGTCGCGCGTTCGCTACATGCAGAATCGCGTCAGCACGGCCCGCGAGCAAAATCTCCTTCGTTTTCTGGTCGTCCTCTGACGCGTTAAGGAGGTTGTAGTAGCCCGGTGTGTCAAAAAGCGTGTACTTCTTTCCATTATATGAGTATTCCTCGGTGTTTACCTTCATCTTGCCCGAGGCTGAGCTTGCTGTGTATATGTTTTTTCTGGCGAGCCCGAGGCATACTGATGTCTTCCCGGTGTTGGTGCCGCCCGCCGCGAGTACTCGTAATTTCTCTTTATTATTCATCTGTTACGCGGACTCCTCTTTCTTCCATACAAAAATATCCTCCGCGATCTCCTTCTCGAGCGCGAGCTGTGTCTTGTCGCTCTCTATTATGAAAGTCGGCGTTTTTTGATGCACCGAAACGGTCAACCCCGGGGCGAACCCGAACGACAACAGCTTATGCAGTCGCGGATGGCTCTGGGTTGTGATGTAGGCGATCTTCCCTGACTCACCCGGTTCAAGCTTCGTCAGCGGTATGACAACACTCTCGACAGTTTTCCGCGCTTCGATACAGCAGGTTCCAGGCGGGATGACCGAGCCGTGCGGGCAGGTCTTCGGATGCCCTAATAGGGTGCATATCCCCTCGGTTATCTCCGGGGCGAGAAAATGCTCAAACTCGCACGCCGTCTCCTCAGTCTCATCAGCAGTCCGCTTGAGGACGTCGGTCAGGAGCCGCTCGGCGAGCCGGTGGCGTCGTATGACATTCTTTGCCTGCTCACGACCGGTCTCTGTAAAAAGGAGGTCGTCACCGTCAATGGTGACGAGTTTATTCTTCAGCAACTCCTCTACTACCTCGTCAGATACCTCGGCGCAGGAGTGTTTTTTTATCTCCGCCAGATTTGAGGAACCTTTCTCTTCTGTTACCCAGATAGACTCCAGAACCTCTTCGATTAAGTTTACGTGCATTATTCTACCTCTTTTTAGCCTTATTAACTTTTTTTGAGGATAGCAAATATTTGCGTTAAGTGCAACATCTTATGACTGGCGCGCGGGCTTTTCAGGAGTAGAAAGGTTATTACATGCTCTACATATTCCAGAGCACGCCCGGGATAACTCTCTTTCAGGCGTGCGCTTAGGGTGTTTTCTGCTTACCATACACATATTTTACTTAGAAGGTTCAAAAATACTTGACATAAGCTTATCAATGTAATAAAATGGTGTTTTAAAATATTCTAAAGGTGTGAAAAAAAATCGTTATGGCAGAATATCAACCAGAAATATTGGCGCTTTGTTGTAACTATTGCGCTTTCGCGGCCGCGGACCTCGCCGGTTCCATGCGACTGACATACCCGTCGAATGTCAAGGTCGTCAGGCTTAACTGCACTGGCAAGCTAGACATTCTCTACATCATGCGCGCTTTCGAAAAAGGCGCCGATGGCGTTTTTGTCGCCGGCTGACTCGAGGGTCAATGTCATTACCTGGAAGGTAATCTGAGAGCGAAAAAAAGAGTAGAGTACGTACAAGATCTGTTAGACAAAGTCGGCATAGGCGCTAACCGTGTGGAAATGCACAACATATCATCATCAATGGGGCCACAGTTCGCGACCATCGCGACCGAATTCACAAAGCGTATAACTGAACTCGGACCAAGCCCGATCAATAAAGCAAGAAAAAGCGAGGGACAAAAATGATAGTAGGTGAACAAAAACCGATTGATGAAATACTTGGTATGGTCGAACAGTACAAAAAGATCATGGTGGTCGGTTGCGGCACATGCGTTGCTATCTGCTACGCCGGCGGCGAAAAAGAAGTCGGGGTGCTCTCCTCAATGATACGACTGGCGCGAAATCAGACTGATAACAAGATAGAGGTAGAAGAACGGACAGTCCTAAGGCAGTGCGAAGAGGAGTATGTTCGCCTGATCGAGAATGATCTCGACGGGATAGAGGCTATCGTTTCTATCGCGTGCGGCGCGGGGATACAGTTCACCGCCGAGATATTCGAAAACATACCAATGTTCCCCGGACTCAACACGACCTTCATCGGGTACGTCCCCGAGCAGGGCGTATGGAAAGAAAACTGCGGCTCATGCGGCAACTGCGTGCTCGGCTATACCGGTGGTATATGCCCGGTGGCACGCTGCTCGAAGAGCATATTCAACGGTCCGTGCGGCGGCTCACAAGACGGGGTCTGCGAGCTCGGTAAAGACGTGCCATGCGCGTGGGCAGAGATATATGAACGCCTGAAAAAACAAGGGCGACTAGATATGATAGAAAAATTATCACTTTATAAAGATTGGAAGACAGCCCGCGACGGTGGACCGCGTGTTATCACAAGAGAGGATATGCAGAGATGAGCAAAGCGCCAGAAGCGATAACGCCGCTCAAAGCGGAGTTGCCGAAGAAGCTCGACCTGAAGCTGAGCGAAGAGCAGCAGAAGTTCCTCGCGAAGGTGATCGAGATAAGCGGACAGAACGTAAACCTCTGCTTTCAGTGCAAAAAATGCTCGGCAGGTTGCCCTGTACTCGCGACCGGCGCAATGGACATCACACCGACTCAGGTGATACATCTAATCCGGCTCGGGCAGGTGGAACCGGTGCTTAACAGCCATACAGTCTGGGTTTGCGCGTCTTGCGAAACATGCACCACCAGATGCCCGCAAGGGGTAGATATAGCGAAGGTGATCGACGCGTCTCGCAACTACGCGAAACAGCTCGGCAAAATCGCTGAAGATCAAATCAATATATTTTTAGACGCTTTTATGAAGAGCATCGAAAAACATGGCAGGCTCTACGAGATGGGGCTTGCGATCAATATAAAGATGAAGACTAAAGAGTGGATGAGGGACAGAAAACTTGGCGCCGATATGTTTATGAAGGGCAAGCTCAAAGTGTTTCCGCATAACACTAAAAACGCGAAAGAAGTACGGGAAATGTTACAGAAAATCAAGGAGATGGACTCTAAGTGATATACGGTTATTATCCGGGCTGTTCACTCAATGTGACCGCCTTTGAATATGATAAATCGCTCAAACAGGTATTCAGCCACTTAGGCGCGGAGTTGAAAGAGGCGAAGGATTGGTTCTGTTGCGGCGCGTCCGCGGCTCACGCCACATCCGAAAAGGCCGGGATCGCCCTGCCGCTCAAACTGCTCTCGCTTTATGAAAAAGAGGGGATGAAGGACGTGGTAGTACCGTGCGCGGCGTGTTTTTCACGATTTAAGACCGCTGATCACGAGGTGAAGGAAGACCCCGAAAAGAAGAAGCTCCACACAGAGCTGATCGGGCATGATTACAAGCATACGGTGAAGATACGCCACCCGCTCGAAGTGCTTACGGAAGATTTTAAGCGTAAGGAGCTTGAGGCGAAGGTGGTAAAAAATCTTAACGGGCTGAAAGTCGTCTGTTATTACGGTTGCCTTCTGGCGCGACCGCCGAAGGTGATGCGGTTTGACGAGCCGGAGTACCCGATGACGATGGATAAGCTCATGGCGACAACCGGCGCAAAATCGATCGACTGGAGCTACAAGACCGACTGTTGCGGGGTGAGTCTCTCGCTGTCGCGGACAGATATAGTGCTCAAGTTGACTGACGCTATCCTAACCGAGGCGATAAACGTCGGGGCGGACGCGGTAGTTGTCGCGTGCCCGCTCT
>JAJRXV010000149.1 GCA_024276115.1 Deltaproteobacteria bacterium | reverse complement strand
TTAAACGAAAAACTCGTTAAAATCAACATAAAAAGCTTTTTCCCAGTACTATTAGTGGTTTTCGGTTTGACTATTTGACAGGATTTTATCAGATACGCTTACTATTTATGCAACGATACTAAGCGAAAAAACAACCAGGCAGTTAAAAAAAACCGTAGGGGCGAACCCTGGTCGCCCATCGCTTTGGGCAGGCACGCGAGAGTAGCAGTAGCCCACTGCAAAGTAGATTTAATCGCTATCGTTTAAGTTTTAGGGGCTTCAGACTCAAGCACATTCAATATCTCAGCGAAATTATCAGGGGTCGGCACGAAAAACTCCACCCGCTCACCACTCTTCGGGTGATCAAAGCTCAAGTACTCGGCATGAAGCAAGAACCGCTCTAAATCTGCAATCGTTTTCCTTAGCACTGTGTCCTGAATCGATTTAAGCCGCCTGTTCGCACCGTACAGCTCATCCCCGACTATCGGATGCCCCGCCTCTGAAAGGTGAACACGCAGTTGGTGCGTCCGCCCGGTCTTCGGTGTCAGCTCCACTAAACAAAAGCGGAAATACCGCTTCAACACTTTATAAAACGTCATCGCTTCCTTTTTGCTGTTGCTGTTCGACGATATCTTCTTCCGGTTCTTGTAGTCACGTCCGATATCTCTGTCGAGCATACCGCTATCCTCCATCTTACCATAGACGAGCGCGATGTAGCGTTTTTGGACTGTGCGCGCCTTGAACTGCGCCGAAAGCGACGCGTGTGCCTCGTCACTCTTCGCCACGACGATAATGCCTGACGTACCCTTGTCAAGCCGGTGTACTATCCCGGGGCGCATTACGCCACCAATGCCCGAAAGATCGGTGCAGTGATGCAGAAGCGCGTTGACAAGCGTTCCTGTGTAGTTCCCTACGGCAGGATGCACCACCATGTTCGCCGGTTTGTCTATCACGACAAAACTGCTATCCTCGTAGACCACGTTGAGCGGAATATCCTCGGGGAGCGCCTCTGCCGGTATCGGCTCTTCGAGCGTGACAGAGATGATGTCGCCTGTTTTTACTTTGTATGATGGCTTTGCTTTTTCACTATTTACGGTAGCGAGCCCGTTTGTGATATGCCTCAATGCGCTAGAGCGGGTCATACCATCCATGGACCGGGACAAAAAGAGATCAAGCCGTCTGTTCGCCTGTTCCGCGTCAATAGTGAAGTTAGATTGTTGAGAAGTCATATAGTGAAGTTACCAGATCTTCGCGTCTATACGACTGCCGCGCTGCTTAAAAAGTATATCGGCAATAGCTAGATTAAAGAAATTACAGCGTTTTTCGAGCTCTGGGTCGATAATGCTCACGTAATGTTCCTTCGCTTCGTTCAGCTCATCCTCAAGAATCTCAAAAAGGTTATCATCATTCATACCTTTTTTGATCTTCTCCTCGTTGTAACTGGCAACGTCAGAAATAGCGACTCGCGCCTTACGTCTGGCGGTTTTTTCGTCAATGATGAGAGCCATGATACACCCCTTAGCAAGTTTTATTATGTTACATAATTTAAGACTTCCGCACAACCCTAAAACGTCATCCTGAATTCATTTCAGGATCTGTAAGGTGTAATAAATACAATCAGCTCCCGAAACCAGAGGCGCGCCTCTGGTTCGGGACGACAGCAATATATTTACACGTAAAAACAGACAGTCCAGAGTTCTCATATTAAAATTACCACCAGAATCAGGAAAAGTCAAGAAGATTTGGAGTTTTAAGTTGGGCGGGCGGGTTACCCCCCTTTTTTTAATCGCAAAGATTACAGAGAAAAGACAGTTTTTTTTCGCTTTCTCTCAATGCTT
>JAJRXV010000148.1 GCA_024276115.1 Deltaproteobacteria bacterium | reverse complement strand
GTGAATAATATTTAATTATTTGTGTGTTCATCCTTGACAGTGGGGGATAAATCCAATATCATTAAAAATATCGTTAATAACCTACATTCAAAGGAGATAACAGATGAATAAAAATATTGATTATTTATTGACAAGAGGACCTTCAATGGTCATAGAGAATATTGGGAAGATTCAAAACAAGATCGCAAAGGTGATAGATGACACCTTAAATGTTGACATGAGCAACCTTTGTTCTGATTCTGCTCTTACTCCCGCGGCAGATTTTTATGAGGAAGATAATGTCTATCACATTGATATTGATATTCCTGGAGTTGACGCTGAGGAAGTTGAGCTCACATGTCATGCGAATAAACTTGTTGTCACCGGTGCGAGAAAGAGTACGTGTGATGCTGAGATGCCGGGATCTAGAGATTACATAACGCAAGAAGTTTCGTATGGTACCTTTGCCCGGGAGTTTGAGTTTCCAGCCGAAGTCAATGAAAATAAAATCAAAGCGATTTACGCGAATGGTATTTTAAGTATAAAGGTGCCAAGGCGTGAAAGCGCTACCAAGGTCAAGAAAATAAAAATTGAGACAGTTAAGGAAACTCAATGACATTTCAATTATCTGTCTCCTGTGCGTGCTAGTAGATGCTTTTTGGCATAAGTTAAATTGTTTTGAGCTGTTACATGAAAATATTTATAAAAGAGGTATTATAAGAAATCTCTTGACTTTTAAGCTGTTTTTCATTAATAATGTTACCTCTAATAAGCTTATGAGCAATTAATTAATTAAATTTAGGAGGCAATATGGGGAAAAAACTATTCCAGATTAGCTGTTATTTTTTTGCTATGGGATTGTTGACTATATCTATGTGGGGGTGCAAGGCTTCTACCAAAAAGGTTCGCCTGGAAACTACGACTATCCCGCTTACTATTCGTAAGCCTGCTGAAATAGACCTTAAGGCTCAAAACATTGACAAGCTCGCTGTCGCGGACTTTAAGGGAAAAGACGATGTAGGTATAAAAGCCGCTGAAATGCTGGCACAAGCGCTTGAAGAGACTATGGTCTTTACTGTTATGACACCGAACAAGGTTGATAGAGAATTGCTGGTAAACGGGCTGGGTATTAAAAGTTACATGGAAAAGAGCACTCTCAAAAAAATGGGGGAGGCACTTAAAGTTGACGCGTTTTTCCTTGGTGAAGTCAAAAATAGAGAAATTGTTGATGAGATATACAATAGAGTTATCTCGGAGAAGGAAGAGACTGGTGAATTTGAGTTTGTTACCGGTAAGGACGGAAAGCTTGAGTACGTACCTATTCTGAAAGAAGTCAACATCGAGATGGAGTGTAAAACACGCGTTGGTAAGGTCACTATCCAGTATACCCTCTACAACGCGACTACCGGCAATCCGATGCTGAACAAAACTGAAACACTTACTGAGGAGGTCGATGCTTTTTGTTATCGGACAAACCTGAACCCAGAAGATATGCCGAAAGAAGCGGTGGACTCTTTGCTTGATGAAGTAATGCTGGAGCTTAACCGCAGGTTTGTAGATAAGTTGACTCCACCCTCAAAAACAGAGTTGATTGTCTTTGAGAAGATTCCGCAAGCTGATGAGTTTTCGCGGAACCTCTTTGAGATTGGAATCAACTACGCTAAGTTTGGTGAGTGGCAGGCCGCTATTGAGAACTTTGAGCGTTGCCAGAACAGAAATAACGCTAGTTCGCAGGCTCACTATAACCTCGGTATAGCGTATAAAGGGAATGGCTTTCTCGCTAAGGCTTTAAGCGAGTTTAAAAAAGCGAACTCATTAGAACCTAAGAAGTTGTATAAAGAAGCGATACATAGCACAAAACAATCAATAAAAGAGAGCAGGAAAGTTTTTGAGTAGAAAATAATTAATTAATACTTTCATTTAAGGGGGCTTACTGCCCCCCCCCTTTTTTTGTCTAGAATCTTCCTCTCTTGCGCGACCCTTAAAGCCGTTATCCTGAATTTATTTCAGGATCTGGAAGCTCTAATAAATACAGACACATCCCGAAATCAGAGGCGCGCCTCCTCTGATTTCGGGATGACGGTACATAAAATAGGTTGTGCAGGAGTATTTATAATGCCATTAGTTTTTACCCAAGACCACAGCCTGTCATTGCGAGTATAACCCATTGAACTCACTAAGTACAAAGATCGCCACGCTCCGCTCGCGATGACGTTTGCCGGGGCTGGTCTTGTACTTGATTTGTAGGTAAAAAAAATGGAGGTTAAGTTTAGAACTTAACCTCCATTTAGTAACATTGCTAAATCAAGCTTTATGGGGCGCTGATCTCATCAGACTTTTTACCTCTATCGTAAGCGCGTTCAATATGACACCCTACCACGCAGGATCCACCATTATCTTTTTTAGTGTATCTCAATGAATAAACTGATATCTTACCCAGTTCAAGTTTGCTAAGTAGCATGAACGGTTGGTTTGAACCGTGGCTTAAATGACAACCAAAGCAAGCCCTACCTTTTTTGTTTGATGACTTGATACCATACTTATCACTTGTCGATCTGCCTCTAACATGGACGTAGTGAAGGTTAAGTGTATCGTTGCGGAAGTTGGTCTCACTGCTCGCGTATTCTGTTGTTACGAGAGTTTCATCATGACAGGTAAAGCAGAGTTCGTACTCTTCAGTTGAGAATTTTACATAACGCTTTGTTGTGTAGTAACCGGCCAGCTGGTTTCTGTGATTCGCTGAATGCGGGCTATGGCAGTCAGTACATGTACCATCGGTAAGGGCTGGATGTACGTGCTTTTGCTCTTCTTTGCTGTCATGACACTCATAACATACGTCATTCCCCTCAGCGTTCAACTGTTTTGGATTATCCGTAGAGTGTGGGCTGTGACAATCGATACACGCTCCGTCCGCGATAGCGGAGTGGACGTGTTTTTTGTCCGCGATATCGTCATGGCATTCGGCGCAGAGGTCATTCCCTTCAGCGATCAGCTGTTTTGAATTGTTAGTCGCGTGAGGATCATGACAATCCATACATGAACCGTCCGCGATAGCGGAGTGAACGTGTTTTTTGTCCGCGATATCGTCATGGCATTCGGCGCAGAGTTCGGTGTCTTCGGCAATCAGCTCAAGCTTTTTGGGTTCTCCCTCGACATGCTCATAATGGCAGTCGTCGCATGATTCATCCTTAACAGGAGTGTGAATGTTGCTTTTTCCGGTATACTCACTTTTCTGATTCTTGTGACATTCGTAACATGTTTTGGCGAATGCGGCAGAGTGAAATAAAAAAATAAAAAGTATTAAGGCTAAGATACTAAGATGATTATGTGTTTTTTCTGTCATTGTTACTAGTCTGCTCCTGAATATTATTATGTATTTAAAAGCAGTTAGTATATATATTGTTTGCTTTATTGTCAAATTATTTTTTATCTTACTCTTAATGTTTTTGATGAGAAGTCAGATTATTTGTTTGACAAATGAAGAGTACTGGATTATAAAAGCTATGCTTTGAATTTTATAATTTCTTTACTATGGAGGGTAATTTGTTAAAAAAAACCTTGTTATTAATGTCTATGATGTTATTGTTTACAACTGCTGTGAGCTATGCGGCTGAGCTTAAGGTCGGTGTTGTCGATGTAGATTTACTTTTAAATAGTTCAACTCGGGTAGAGGCTTTAAAGGTGGAAGTGCGGAAAGAGTTTAACGTGCTACAGGCTGACCTTAAAAGTAAAGAGGATGAATTAAAGAAAAAAATTAAAGCTTTTGATGAACAAAAAGATCTCTTTAGCGATGAAGTAAAGAGGACTAAAGGCGAGGCTATCAGGAAAGAGCAGGACGAGCTGGTTAAAACACTTGAGGATTACCAGCGCACAATAAAGAAAAAAGAAAAAAAAATCATGCAAAGTGTGGTGGCGGAAGTAAGGGATATTGTTCACGACCAAGGGTATTCTATCGTTTTTGAAAAAAAATCAGGGTTCATTATTTACGCGGCTCCTGAGATCCAGATCACCGAAAGCATTATTGAGATGTATGACAGCAGAAAAAAGAATGAGAAATAATAAATGAGAAAAAACTTAAAAGAGATAGCTGAACACTTAAACTGTGGGCTTGTCGGTGATGGTGATATTGTGATAACCGCTCTGGCTCCGATAGATATTGCTAAAGATGGCGATATTACTTTTGTTTCTAATCCAAAGTATTTGCCGCTACTCAAAAACAGTGGCGCGTCTGCTTTTATTGTTTCTGAAAAGCTCGCGATTGAGATAGATGGGAAGAACCTTGTTACAGCGAAAGATCCGTACTTCTCTTTCGCTAAATTATTGACACTTTATCACAAAAAAGAAAAAACGGTATGCGGAATAGATAAAAATGTTTTCGTCGGTAAGAGGACGCGGATTTCTGAGCGCGCTTCGATCTACCCGAATGTTTATATCGGGGAAAACGTCGAAATAAGTGAGGGCGTTGTCATATACCCGGGCTGTTTTATCGGGAAGAACGTAACGCTTGGTAATAATACTTTGATTTATCCTAATGTTGTCATTAGAGAAGATTCGATCATCGGTAAAAATGTGATCATCCATTCTGGTACTGTTATTGGTAGTGATGGTTTTGGGTACGCGTTTAACGAGGGTCGGCATTTTAAGATACCGCAGGTCGGCAAAGTCATCGTTGAGGATAATGTCGAAATAGGGGCAAACACCGCGATCGACAGAGCCGCTATGGGGGCGACGGTTATCGGTGAGGGGACGAAGATCGACAACCTCGTACACATGGCGCATAATGTGAAAATTGGTAAGAATTGCGCGATTACCGGGCAGGTTGGTTTTTCCGGTAGCGCGGAGATTGGTGATTATGTTATGATAGGCGGTCAGTCCGGTATCGCGGGACACCTGAAGGTTGGTGATAACGTGACGGTTGCCTCGCGAACAGGTGTGACAAATAGCGTCACCTCTGGTGAGACAGTCGCTGGCTTTCCGGCAGTACCGATCAGTAAATGGCGAAAGGCTGCCGTGTTGAAAAACAAGCTCCCTGATTTGAGAGCAAAACTCATTGAGTTAGAGAAGCGGATAAAAGAGCTTGAAAGTTTAGATTAATAATATAATAATAAATTATATTTAGAAGATAATTGGAGGAAATATGTTTGATATTAATGAGATTATGGAAATGCTACCGCACCGATACCCATTTTTGCTGGTGGATAGGGTTATAGCGTTTGAGGCTGGAAAAAGCATTACCGCGATAAAAAATGTCACTATGAATGAATTGTTTTTTCAGGGGCATTTCCCCGGACACCCTATTATGCCTGGAGTACTCATTATTGAGGCGCTTGCTCAGGCAGGGGGATTACTTGCCATAAAAACTGAGGAAGAAAATACAAAAGATAAGCTTGTATATTTTACAGGAATCGACAAAACCCGCTTTAGAAAGCCAGTAGTACCCGGTGACCAGATAGAGTTGAAGGTAGAAGTGGTCAGGCGACGTAAAACTATGTGGGTTTTTAAGGCTGAAGCGTTTGTTGACGGTCAGATTACGGTACAGGCGCAGATAATGGCCGCGATTATGGATAAATAAGAGGGAGAAACATGATTGATAATAGAGTAATAATTCATGAAACGGCGAAAATCGGTGAGCGCGTAAAAATCGGACCGTTTTCGATCATTGGTGACGATGTCACCATAGGCGATGATGTCACCATAGGTGCGCACGTCGTCATTGAAAAGGACACTACTGTCGGTGCGGGATGCGTGATTCATAATTACGCTTCTATCGGTACCGACCCGCAGGATTTGAAGTACAATGGGCAGAAGACTACTCTCGAAATCGGCAAAAAAAACACTATTAGAGAGTTTACCACACTAAATCGCGGTACGCTAGAGGGTGGTGGTGTCACGAAGATCGGTGATAACAACCTCCTTATGGCGTATTCGCATATCGCGCACGATTGCGTTCTCGGCAACAACATAGTCATCGCGAACGCGGTAAATCTCGCCGGACATGTCACCATAGAGGATTTTGTCATTGTTGGTGGGATGGTGCCGATACATCAGTTCTCAATAATCGGTAAGCATTCCATCATCGGTGGCGCGTCCGCGGTGCATCAGGATGTACCACCATTTATGAACGCGGTCGGAAACCGTGCGGAGCTACATGGGTTGAACCTTATCGGTTTAAAGCGCAAAGGTTTTACTCCTGACTCGATCAGCAGTTTGAAGCGGGCTTACAGAACAATCTTTCGTCTTGGAAAACCTGTCAAAGATGCTATGCGGGAAGTCGAAGAGACAATGGCGGATTGCGAAGAAGTCATCTATCTCGTGAATTTTCTGAAAAAATCGCAAAGGGGATTTATACGCTCATGCAAAAGAAAAATGTCGGAGTAATCGGGGTAGGGCACCTCGGGAACTATCACGCTCAAAAATACAGTAGCATAGAGAACGCTGAGCTTGTGGCTGTGGTCGATACGGACTTCGATCGCGCGCGGAAGATTGCGAAAGAAAATAATACGACCGCTTATGCTGACTACATGGATATAATCGACAAGGTGGACGCGGTGAGTATCGCGGTGCCGACCCTGCACCACTTTAATATAGCTAAGGATTTTATTGCCGCCGGGAAGGATATTCTGGTTGAAAAACCGATTACGACTACCCTCGCTGAGGCTGATGAACTTGTCGAGATGGCAGAAGAAAATGGTGTGATATTTCAGGTGGGGCATGTTGAGCGGTTTAATCCGGCAGTCACCGCGACTGCTGGGATGATAAAAAACCCACGATTTATTGAGTCTCACCGCTTGAGCTTTTTCAAGGAGCGCGGAGTCGATGTAGATGTGGTACTCGATCTGATGATACACGATATAGATATTATCCTTAGCGTTGTGAAATCCCCGATAAAAAATATCAGTTCCATCGGTGTACCGGTGATCTCGACGAGCGTTGATATCGCGAACGCGCGGATAGAGTTCGAAAACGGGTGCGCGGCGAACATAACGGCGAGCAGGGTGTCGCGTGAGCAGACGCGTAAGATCCGTTTCTTTCAGCATAACACTTACATTTCACTTGATTATCATAACCAGAAAGTGAATGTTTTTAAGAAGACAAGTGAAATGTTGAACGGTATTCCGGTTATCAAAGAGCAGCATGTCGAGGTGAAAAATAAGGATGCGCTTTATGAGGAGCTTGCTTCATTCATCGATTGTTCCATCAACAGGCACGAGCCACAGGTCAGCGGTAAAGATGGTCGCGACGCGCTGAAGGTCGCGACGAACATCGTCAATCATATCAAAAAAACTGTTTGATCAAACAGTTTCATAGCTCTAGAACCGGAACTCCAGCGGCTTGAGCTTAAAGAGCTTCTGCGTATCTTTCGGCAGACCGTACTTTTTTATCAGCTTTTTGTGCGCGCGGTCAGAGAGTATGTGGTACTCAACCTCGACGGTGACTCTACGGGCGTTGGTGACGAGGTCGCTCCCCTTATACTCGTAAGATCGTTCCACGAGCGGTTTCAGACGACTGTCATAAAACTCTATGATAATCGGGCGGTACATGATCGTCCTGCCGAATCGCTCGACTTCTTTCTTGAGTAGTTTCCCTTGCTTGTCGTAGAATTTCGTGATTATCAGAACGTACCTGTCAGGGTCTCCTGAGGGGAATTTATGCCCGACACCGTTGTTCATCACTCGAAGCTCAAACCGGTCACCCTTCTGGTCAAGCTCTATGTGGAGCGCTTTTTCGAGCATCTCCATGGAGTACGCGCCCTTGAAAGTGTGCTGTCCGGTTCTGCGGTATATCTTGCTGAAATCAGTGAGCGCACGGAATTTTTCCGGCATGTGGCACGTCTGGCAGATGAAGCCTTTTTCCGCGTAAGGTCCATTTTCATACTCTTCGACCGTACCGCATGGATTGTCTTTATAAAACATCAGCCCATCCTTCGGTACTTCGTGGCATCTTCTGCATAGCGTGGTGGTGGTGAATATTTCGTCGTATTTTGTCGGGTGCGGCGCGTTGACATCTTTGAACGGTCCGTGGATCACACCGTCGTAGACATGGCACACTGCGCAGGTAACACCTTCGTATTCGAGCCCCTCTTCGTACTCATCGTTGATCTCAAGGATCGGGCGGGTCAGATCACCATTTACAAAACCATCTACTTTAAACTTCATCTGGCGCTCTAGTTGTGTATGGCAATAGAGGCAGACCCATATCTCATTATCTTTTTTGAACCACGCTTTGAAGTACGGATCAGTATACGCTTTCGAGTGCATAGATGTCCGCCATTCGTTATAGATAGCGGTATGGCACCCGCCGCACTCCTTCGCCGAAAGCGATGTCAACCCGTCAGGGACTCCGGTGGTGTTGAATTCTTTGTACCGGTCAAGTATCTTGAAGATCACTGGGGAGTAGACAAATTTCGCGTAAAGAAAAAATGTTAATACCAAAACTGAAATTGTGATGATATATTTTTTACTGAGCTTGAATTTCATTCTTTACTCCGTTCAAGAGGCCGCGCATTGGCTTCTGCAATTGATTTCTACTTTACTAATAAACGCAAACATGATATTTGTAATTAGTATACATAATAAAATCGCTTTTTGAATGGAAAAATGAATAATTTATTATTAATTTTCGCGAGGGAGCCGAAAGAGGGGCTTGTGAAAACCAGGCTTGCTAAAGATATCGGC
>JAJRXV010000147.1 GCA_024276115.1 Deltaproteobacteria bacterium | reverse complement strand
GGTATCGGTATCTCCATCGATGGCTCGCAAAAAGAGATCCACGACGAAACAAGGAAAACATGGTCAGGGGAGAGTGTTTTTGATAAAGTGATCGACGTGATGAAAATGTTAAAGGGGTATAAGAATTTTAGCGTTATCACTACTGTAACTGATAAAAACTTAAAACAACTTAATAACATAGTCGATTTTTTGCATGAAAACGAAGTGGCGACTTGTATGCTTAATGTCGTGCGCTGCACACTACCCGGAGCGAGAGAAGTCAAGTCAGATGACGCAAAAACGGCTAAGTACTTTTTCAAAGCACTTGACCGTACTCGCGAGCTGTACAAGAAAACCGGTCGCAAGCTGGTTGTCGCGAACTTTGCCAATATTCTCATAAGTATTGTCGCGCCGACTGCAAGACGTCTTATGTGTGATATCTCTCCATGCGGTGGCGGTAGGTGTTTTTTCGCGCTTGCTCCAAATGGCGATATGTTCCCTTGTAGCGAATTTATTGGTTTGCCGGAGTTTAATGGCGGCAACTTGTTTAGCGGTAGTATTAGTGATTCTCTAAATAGCGATGCGTTCAAAAAAGTGACGACGAGAAAAGTGGAGGATATAGAGCATTGTAATCGTTGCGCGATACGTCATTTTTGCGGCTCACCGTGTCCCGCTGAGGCGCATGAGATGAATGGAAGTATGAAGAAAACCGGTGCGTTTTGTGAGTTCTACGAAGAGCAGGTACGTTACGCGTTCAGGCTTCTCGCCGATGGAATCGAGTCAGACTTTTTGTGGGATGGTTGGGACAAGGGGACGGTTACCACGTTTGATGCAAGTTTAGCGATTTAATCAACTCGATATTGTTCATCAAACAAAATAGACTATTACCAGCAGCGCCGCCAGCGCGATCCGATAATACGCGAACGCATGCAGGCGTCTGTTGGTAAGAAATCTCATTAGGTACTTGATCGCTAAGTAGCCGACAACTGCTGAGACGACCGTCCCGGTGATGTAAAGGCTTATTTCAGAACTCTTCACCGCGCTTTCTTTGAATGCCTTGATACTCTGGAGCAAGAACGCGCCACCGATCACCGGTGTTGATAATAAGAAGGAAAAACGCGCGGCTTCGTCGCGTTTGTATCCGAGCAACAGCCCGGCGCAGATAGTTATCCCTGAGCGGGAAGTACCCGGAAAGAGTGCTAGCGCTTGCGCGCCCCCTATTATAATTGCGTGCGTTAGGTTTATATTAGAGAGAATATTTTCTTTTTTTGATGCTTTCTCTGAAAATATCATAAGGAAACTGATAAGTGTCAAAGACGGCGCAAGGTAGAGTAACGCTTCTGGACTGCCTGTGTGGAACACAGCGTTGATAGTCTCTTCAAAAAAAACTCCCGCTATTCCAGCGGGTATTGTCGCAAAAATAATGTACCAGACAAGCCTTTCTTCAGCGCTCTCCCATTTCATTTTCCTAAGCCCTGAAAAAAATCCTTTAATAAGGTTCAGCCAGTCTTTGTGAAAATATATTAGTACTGACAGCAGTGTCCCGAAGTGAAGCGAGACATCAAAGAAGAGATTGCCCGCGACACCATCTTTGAAACCGAATATAGCCGGTACTAGAATCAGGTGCGCAGAGCTTGATATTGGTAAAAACTCCGCAATCCCCTGCACAATGCCTAATATGATTGATTCTGAAAGTAAAAATATATATTGCTGCAATCCTACACCTCAACAACAATCGGGAATATCATAGGACGCCGCAACAGTTTTCTATTCAACAGGCGCCTCAAACACCTGCTTACTTCGGTTTTAACCTCTGCGATATCACGCTTTGCCTCAGTGGGTAGCCCGTTGAACATCTGCTTGACAAGCTCTTTCGCCTCTTCTATCATCTTTTCGTTTTGTCGTTCAAGCATAACTCCAGAGGCGAGTATCTCAGGTCCATAAGAAAGCTCCGCCGTACGTTTGTTGATTAAGAGTAACGCAATCATTATGCCATCTTCTGATAGGTGCTTTCGGTCACGGATAACCATATTGCATACATCGCCGACACCCTTACCATCGATAAATACTTTACCGACCTCGACGTTACCCTTCACTCTCGCGCTTTTTTTGTTGAAGCATATAACATCGCCATTTTCAATGAGGAATGTGCGCTCTTTGGGGATACCTACTTTTTGCGCTAGTTTACTGTGTCGCACGAGGTGCCGATACTCGCCGTGGATCGGCACGAAATACTTTGGCTTTGTCGCGTTCATAAGGATCTTTAGCTCTTCTTGCGACGCATGCCCCGAGACGTGCACTTCTGAGACCTTTTCGTAGATCACGTCCGCACCTCTGCGGTAAAGACTGTTTATAACATTTGCTATAGATTTTTCATTTCCCGGGATGAATTTTGATGACAAAACTACCACATCGTTTTTCTCTATCTTGATCTGTTTGTGATCGTTTAGAGAAATCCTGGTTAGAGCTGACATAGGTTCACCCTGACTTCCTGTTGTCAGCAGAACTACTTTATACTTTGAGAGCTTCGGCAAATCACTTAACTCTGCGATAACACCTTTCGGTACATTTATGTAACCGAGCTCATTAGCTATTCTGAAGTTATTTACCATTGACCGACCATTCAGGATGAGCTTCCGCTTATGCTTGTGAGTCGCGTCTAGCACCTGTTGCACCCGGTGTATGTTAGATGAAAACGCGGCGATGATTATACGTCCCTTCGCGTCACGAAAAATATCGTCAAAAGCGCGCCCAATCTCTTTTTCTGAAAGGCTGTAACCTGCTTTCTCAACATTGGTGCTGTCAGCCATAAGCGCCAGAACACCCTTACTGCCAAAGTCACCAAATTTGTGCATGTCAGTCAACACGCCATCTACAGGGGTTTGGTCAAGCTTAAAGTCCCCTGAGTGGATTATTGTTCCGACCGGTGTTTTGATTGCGAGGCCAACGCCATCAGCGATGCTGTGCGCGACCGGTATATACTCTACCTCAAAGCAACCGAGTGTTGTTTTTGTGGTAGATTTTACAGTTATAAGCTTAGTCTTTTTCAACAGCTTAAATTCTTTTAATTTTTCTTTTATGAGTCCGAGTGTGAGTTTTGTTCCGTATACCGGGACATTGAATTCTCTGAGGAAGAAGGGTAGGGCTCCTGTGTGATCCTCATGACCGTGAGTAATAACCACGCCCCTTATTTTATCAGCTCTTTTTCGCAGGTAAGTGAAATCAGGTATTACAAGATCAATTCCGAGCATGTAATCCTCGGGGAACATAAGACCGCAATCAACGATTATGATATCATCGCCATACTCAAACAGCATCATGTTGAGACCGATCTGCCCGAGTCCTCCTAACGGTATTACTTTTAATTCATTTGAACTTCGTCTTGCTCTTGAAGGGCGCCTTGATTTTACAGGCTTTTTATCCGCGACTTTCTTTTCTACTGTTTTTTCTGTCTTATTTTCGACCTTACTTTCTACTTTTCCCAATGTTTCTCCTTATACAGTTTTATTTACTATTAAAGTATAAATAAGAAAAATGCAAGCAATTATTACGATTAAATAAAATAATATTAAGTATTCATCATAGCTCATCAATGACCCCCCCCAAACCAATAGAAGTAATAGGTATCTACCAACTGGTCTCATTATTCCATATATTTTATAAAAACCACCTCGCCATCAAGAAATTTATTAAAATCGGGTTTATAAGTACCCTGTAACATCATTTGCTTATGTGCAAGATAGATTAAGAGCTTATCCGTAAATAGCTTGCGGTTATTATTGAATTGTGCTATCCTCTGTAAAAAAAACGTATGGAGGATAATATGGCAAAGGTAAAATCTTGGGAAGTGTCAGACGCATTTTGGGAAAAGGTGGAACCGTT
>JAJRXV010000146.1 GCA_024276115.1 Deltaproteobacteria bacterium | reverse complement strand
GGTACGAGGTATCTTATGCTACCTTCGGTTTTGCAAAGGCGGCGGATATAGGTTGAGGAGATATCAAGCTGAGTTATCTCATAAAAATATATGTGCGTTCCGACATCGCTTTTGTATATATTCTGCTCTCTGGAAAAAGTGAACCGGCTCGCGATACTTTCGGCGAAAATATCTTTGAGCTCCCTGTGCGGCGTGCCCGGGCGAGTCATGACGATAAAATCACACTCCAACAGCAGCGCCTCATGATCCTTCCATGTATTCAGCTCTACAAAAGCGTCAGTACCGATTATGAAACATATATTCACGTCATCATCCGACGCTTTGAGCTCCCGCACAGTATCGATAGAATAGGAGACCTCCTCACGCGCGATCTCGATATCTGAGACCCTGAAACCGTCAAAGCCATCAACCGCCACCCGCGTCATCTCGAGTCGCAGTTCCGCCGCGATGATATCCTTACCAGCCTTGTGGGGCGGGATGTATGACGGTACAAACCGCACCTCATCAAACGCGAAGTCCTCATATATCTCGACCGCGGCACGCAGATGTCCTAAGTGTATCGGGTTGAATGTCCCCCCGAGCAAACCGATTTTTTTCATATCCCCCCCAGCACTTCGCCTCTGGTTAAACGATAACCGTTAATAAAATCCCGCGCTTTCATTATCTTCTTCCCTTGCGGTTGTAGTTCGAACAGTTCTAACGCGCCTTTTTTTGTGGCGACGTAAAAACTCTCACGGCTGACAGATATCACCGTACCCGGGGTAGCGCGAGCGGTGTCTAGGTCAAAATCATAATACGTTTTGATGATCTTAAGTGAGCTATTTCGGTGCGTTGTGCTCGCTCCGGGCCACGGAGTGAAGCCGCGTACCATGTCGTGGATCTGCCGGGCGTCCTTCTTGGCGAAGTCGATAATACCGTCGCTCTTTTTGATGATCGGGGCGTAAGTCGCCCGCGCCTCATCCTGCTTCACCCTCACCAGTTTGCCCGCCAGTATCATGTCAAGCGTCTTGGTGAGTAGCTCGCTCCCCATTTGCGAGATCTTTTCCCCGAGCTCAACAGAATTCATTGTGTCATCGATATCGATCTCACTCTTGAGCAGTATGTCCCCGGTATCCATCCCAACATCCATATACATAGTCGTGACACCGGTCTGAGCGTCACCGTTCACTATCGACCAGTTTATCGGGGCCGCTCCGCGCAATATCGGCAGGAGCGACGCATGGATGTTTATGCAACCATGCTTTGGAATATCGAGGAGTCGTTTTTTGAGGAGTTGCCCATACGCCACAACGACAATAACATCAGGAGCGTGAGCGGCTATCGCCTCATACGCCTCGTCACTGTTGATATTCTCAGGTTGGAACAGCTCCGGCGACCTTTCCAAACCGGCGTTAAGCAACGCTTCTTTGACCGGTGGTGGCGCAAGCGATCTGCCGCGCCCCTTACGTCTGTCGGGCTGGGTCAGCGCCATTGTCACCTCATGTTCAGAGTCTAGCAGAGTTTTCAGCGGCGGTACCGCGAAACCGGCAGTCCCCATAAATACTATTTTCATGTTACTCCCTTATATTCAAGAATTAACCACAGAGGATACAGAGGAAAAACAAATAAACCATTTAGTAGCATCCGCTATCTCATCCCCGAGCTACCCCGCCTCCCCGCGCCCACACACCATCATCCCCGAGTGTTTCTATCGAACCCAGGACTAAAAACAGTGAGCGTAGCGAAAAAATATGTTTTTACAACCTTGTTCGTTTCATCCGTGCGCTATGTTTTTTTCTCGGCGGCTTTTTTCAGTTTTTTCTTCAGCCTCTTCAGGTACATACCTCTCCTGAGTTGAGAGGCGTAATCAAGTATAAGTATACCCTTCAGGTGGTCCATCTCATGCTGGATAGCTATCGCCAGCAGACCGCCACAGCTTATCTCTATCTCATCCCCGAGCTCGTTTAAGCCCTTGACGACAATCTCATCCGCCCTCTTTACCTTGACCAAAAAACCTGGTACGCTGAGGCAACCCTCTTCGAAGAGCACCTCGCCTTCAGCGTGAGTTATCTCAGGATTTATGAGTACAACCAGATTGGCCTCCTCATCCTGTGCGGCGACATCGAGAACTATGATCTCCTTCAGCAAACCGAGCTGCGGGGCGGCAAGCCCAATCCCGGGCGCGTCATACATCGTCTCGATCATATCTTTGATGAAAGCTCTTACATCATCGGTCACTTCTTCAATAGCTTTC
>JAJRXV010000010.1 GCA_024276115.1 Deltaproteobacteria bacterium | reverse complement strand
TAGTGATAAAGCAAGGCCAGTTATGAAAAGATTTTTAAAGGCGTTTACCAGGCGGACACATAAGTTGGAGACCGTAAGCAAAAAAAATCACTTTTTTGCAAGTGGAGAGGTTTTTTCTCTTGACTTACTTTCTTATAGGCGCTTTTCTATTGGCTTTGTGAGTAGATAGCGCTGAACGGAAATGCGCGATAGCGCCTCGGTCGTGTGCGTCTTGAGATACCCGCTGTGCTCGGAACGGGGCGTGATAACTGGTCTGAGTGGGCGGCGCCATGCTTCCCGTACGGCGGGAACGACGATGTAGGTATGTTCTTAGTTCCTGAAGAAGGCGCGTCGGTATGGGCAGAGTTCGAGGGCGGTCACGTGCAGTACCCGATTCGGATTTCATTGGTGACCCATCGCAGCATACCGGCATCTTCGCGTTTGACGAGATCGACGCGCTGAATAGGCGGCTCTCATTTTGGTATTGATGCTAAAACATTTATACAGGTGGGCAGTTAAAGCATCTGCTTTTCATTTTCATACAACTTTTGTAACGCCAATATCATTAGTAATTATATGCTGTTGCGGCAGATGCGGTTCATGTATAGGTGGGCTTTCCAGAAACTGATTTGACAAACAGCTCGTTTTTGGGTATAATTATATTTGTAAAACATGATTCTAATGATCGTGCGAACGGAGTTGCTCCTGCACTTTTCTATCATAAGCAGGGACATATAGCGCCCCCAGAATTTCATTCAAAGAGAGTAAGTCTCATGTTTCTATCCATCGAGAAATAAAACTGAAGAGGTGTTGCATGAAGAGAAGGTTGTTCGTAGTCGCAGTCCTGTTTTTTTGTCTTTTTTTGAATCCACCGCGCAATCAAGCTAGTAAAATCAGTGAGTTATCGAAGAATAAGGTGACGCTTGGTACTATCTCCCCTGAGCTTCGGGAGGCGTATCAGCGGATGAATTCGCTCGGGTTCAGGATGTCGAAGGTGGCTAAGGAGCTGAAGGATAGTGTGCGAAAGCTATCGAAACCGACTGGTTGGAAAGCTGGTGAGGTGGAAAGCGTCTACGACACGCTTGATAACGCCGTTATAAAAGTAGACTCGCTCGATGAAAAAGCGCGTAAAGCTTTCACTGATTTTGAGAAGGAGTTGGAGAGGTCTTCGTTTTCCAGTGAAATAGTCGAAAAGCATAGAAAGTTCGTTGAGGATTACAAGAGAAACTATAAGAAATTCAGCGCGATAAATGAGAATCTGCTCTCTTCGCGGACGAATATAATCAACAAACGGAAAGGCGTTCCGGTGCTGAAGGTCGACTACGATCGCGATGTAAACGCTCGGAAAGAGGTGACTCATGAGCTTGCTAAGCTGAACGATTTTCTTGATGCGTGGTACGTCGATGGCGCCCGCAAGGATACCGCTCCTGACACGGACAAGGACGCACCGAAGCCGTGGCGCAATATCTTCATGAAGCCCCGAAAGCCGAAGCAACGTAACGTTGCATCTAAACAGGCTCCGCCTCAATCGTACAAAGCTTTGAGAGCCAATGCGGAGCTGGTTGGGTCAAGCGGCACGCTTGCGCAGACGATAGACACCGAGAGCGTGGCTGAAATCCTTGCGATGACGACTGTCGATCAGGCTTTGAAATCGGCTGTCGACAGCGCTGACACGATAGCGATCTACGAGTGGGTGCTCAACAACATCGAGTACCAACCGTATTATGGTAGCGCTAAGGGCGCCGCGAAAACCTATTTCGACCGCGCCGGTAACGATTTTGACACGGCGTCACTCCTCATCGGACTTCTGCGAACCGCAAACATCCCGAGCCGTTACGTTTATGGTACGATCCGCCTGACGCCAGAGCAGGCGAACAACATGTTCGGCAGTGATTCAGCTGTGACAGCGGCGACTATCATCGCCCGCGGCGGCACTCCGGTGCAGTGGGACGGCTTCGACATGCTGGTCGAGCATTGCTGGGTGGAAGCGTACGTGCCGTACGACAACTACCGCGGTTCAGGCGCGGGAGCGGGCGGCGAGACATGGATACCGCTCGATGCTTCACAGAAAAAATACAGCTACACCCCCGGTTTACAGATCGCGAAAGACGTCGCGTTCGACTGGAAGAGCTTTTTCGAAAACGGCATAACCGACAAGACCGCCGTGGAGGTTTACAAGGACACGATCGCCGATTATGTCGCGGCATACTACCCCGACAAAACAATTGATGACGTACCAATGGTGCGGACAATCGTACCTGAGAACCTTGGTATACTACCGCTTTCACTGCCATACGAAGTGGAGTCTGTGCATACCGAGTACTCTGAGATACCCGACGCCTTACATCACAAAGCGCGTTATAAGCTGTTTCCGCAAGCTTCAGTGCCTGACCATTATGCGCCGACAACATTAGACGTTACTTTATATACATCCGAAATACTTTCAAAAAGGACAACCATAGCATGGGTAGGCGCGACACCAGATGACCAAGCGATCATCGATAGCTTTGGAGGGCTGTTCTCTACACCTATTTATCTTATACACGTAAAAGCAAAGCTCATGGTAAACGGTATAGCCCGGGGAGAAAGCGAGCCCATAGGTTTTTTTAGTAAGCTGCTACTGAAATCGTTTGCGGTTTTACCGGCAGGGGTACAAATAGAAGGCACAGGCAACGAGTGGGATGAGGTGTATAATATATCCGCATTCAACCTTCAGCCAGGGGAAACAGTAGGAATCGGTCAAGATTTTTACGGTTATTCGGATGAATATTTGCAGATGCAGTTTGACACATTGCAGGCGAACAAGGCTTCAACGAATTACGATGATGTTTTCGGGCAGTTAACGTACCTTAATTCAGTGTACTATTACAACAAGACTTTCAAATCGAACAAGCTTGCCAGCGATCTTCGACACTTGACTAACTATCCGAATCAGATGAGTTTCTGTGTAATCAGGATGACAAATAAAGCCGGGAATTTCATGGGCGGCACGCTATCTTTCTTGCCATCAAATTATGTGACCGATGGCGGAGCAAGTACGAACCTGATCCCGCTACATAACGAAAACGTCGATGACGAGTTCTCAAAGATCATGGGTTGCGCGACTTCACAGTTGGAGGGGTTCATGTACCGCGACCTGTATGGTATGCCGCCGGTCTCAGCGGTAACGATAATCCAACACGCGTATACGCAGGGCGTGCCGGTAGAGAACGGTTGGACGGACGATAATCCCGCTACGGATGATATTATTATCGGTAGCGCATGCACCCCGGCATATCTTGATTATTACAAATGGCATGGTACAGCATGGATTGCAAACGATACAACAAACTGCCCAGGACGCGCTTTGAATCCGGGTTACAGGATATCCGGCGGGCTGAATGGTGGTAGTGGCGGCGATGATTTTGGTTTAGATATATCCGGCGCTCTTGTACAGGCAGATACTGATGATGCAATGATCTCTGGACGTTTTATAAGTATTGAACCTAATAAAAAAGGAATAACAGCAGAAGTATATGAAAGTGATGGCACTACACTGATAAAACCATTAGATGAACTTAATGATATTATATATGCCGTAGATTATAGCAATGAAGGTAGTGACATAAACAAGGTCGATTTTAAACTCGGTGCATTACCAGTCGGTAATTATTGGCTAAAGACTTCTATATTAATTGAAAATGATCTAATCAGATTTGTAATGAAAATGAATTATGAAAATGAGCTTGAAATAGAAGCAATTAATACAGAGCCATCGATTCCAAATGATTTCTTTACCGATGGTGTTTCGCCAAGACCTTCAGTGGTAAATGCAACTTACATCATTCCTTATTGGGAGTTAAGTCTTTGGGAAATCGATCAAACGATTCAGATTCAACATATATACTTGAATGGTGAGTTGATGAAAAATGGTGAATTAGTAGTGACGGATTTTAAGTATATTAGCAGCCCCGGTGAATATCTAATATGTTATACTAGGGGTGGAACAGAAAAATTTTGGGTTAAGGTTTTTGTTATGGATATGATTATTGATGTTGATAAGGATAATATATTAATAGATGATCTAGCAAACTATACACCCGGATATTCAGGCAATACTCCAGAAATTACAGTTTCTGCTCCTTATGATAACCTTGCCGTAAGCTATCAAAGTATTAACGTAATTGTTTATCCTGTTTCAAAAACAATAGCACCATATTTGACGCTAAATTTGTAAGATACTACGCGCTTAACAGGTGTATGCAGTAATTTCCCTAACAATAGGTCGATTAATGATTTAGAAGATGATTATTCTTTTATTAGAACTGGAGGCGTTGGATCAGATAAAGGTGAAAACGGTGGGAGTGGGGGTAATCAAAGAGAATATAATTTAGCGATGTTAATTAATAATTTGCCGGGGAATAAAGCAATAGTACCATTATACGTTAAGGATTTTGCTGGTAAAACATCCCTATATTTAACTCAATATAATTCTACTTCTATACAAAACAAAATTCAATTAATAATTCCAATAGATAATGATAACGATGGCATAGCTGATGTATGGGAGAGAAATAATGGATTGGACACCAATACTGATGATAGCAGTCTTGATAATGATTCTATACCCGTCGGAAGAGAATATCTCGAACACGACAATAAGGGTATTGTTCCTAAAACCTGGGTGGGAGGTGTACCAGGAGACTACCTGACTAACTTCGATGAGTACCGCGGTTTTTTTGCGATTAAAAAAATTGAAAAAGACGGTAACGTTGCCAATGTAGAATATTCGCACAGAAGAACTGACCCTAACAGGAAAGATATTTTTGTCTGGGACGCGCTAGAAAAATTGTCATATAGAGCAAAAGCAGGGATTGGTCTATTACATCAGTTAAGTATCTCAAATTATGCTTCACCAATTAATAACGAGTACAATGCTAATGGCTATAATACTAATAAATATGGTGTCCATTTGATTTTAGACGATCCGAAAACTCAAATCTTTACAATAAATATGGAGTTAGCTCCGTTTGTTTTCTCAGTACCTACCTCAATATCTGAGTGTGTTGAATCTATAGGTACTGGTGATTCCTCCAGTCCTAATCCAGATTATAATTCAAGTGAGTGTAAAGAGAACGCTAAGAGCTGGGGTAAGCCTCACCCAACGATTAAAGATCCTCTTCCAGTAGTTAATTTTAACAATATACCTGACGAAACAAAGCCGACTGATCTTGACAAATACGCTGTTGCGTTAAAAGTTAAACAAGGCACTTTCAACGGAAATCGCGAATGGCAAGCTCCTTTCTTAGCGTCAAATGATTTATCACCCTTGCGCTATTACAAAGAAAATGAAGATGACGCTTGGCTTAATTCAAATAAGAGCTTTAGAATTGCACTAGGTCTTGACGATGGGTGTGGTAACAATAATGAGGATCAATTTTACGTAGGACCGAGGTTGAATCATCAAATTTGGCTAAGTTATACTCCTTCTCCATCCAGTCCTACGCTTGATATAACGCCTACTTATCATTTTCTAGTTGGTCATGCGCTGGGACACGCTATAGGTATGGGAGGTAAACATAATTACATAAATGATGAAGGTTGTGCTAGCAATATAGAAAGCATAATGAATTCTGGTGGTAATCCTGGTGGTCTTATGGGTGATGGTAATGTAAATGTACCTACATATTTACCTACTGATTTAGAACGCATTATGATAAAAATCGGATATGAACACAAATCGCAATAAATTTCTATAAATATAATAAAGGAGCAAGTAGATGACTTTTAAGAAAATACTTTTTTTAACTATTATAATCAGTGTAACATCACTTCTTTTTTTGAGGAGCGATTTGCAAGCCTCGGAAAACAAAACAAAACCGAGAGGCTTAAACTTTTATGTTTCTCGAGATAGCTTTAGGAGTGATGTTTATAATATCGGTCCTGGTTCTGTTTATTTTTATGAAGAGCAACCAATACCATTCGAACTCAGTCTTGAGAATGTATCATCGAACATTATAGATATAGGGCGTGATGACTGGTACAATGCGATTACTGATTTTTATGTCGTACCAGAAAGAAAGTTAACCGAAAAAGAAATGAGTGAAAGATTATCTGTTACACCAGAATCTTTCAGAGCCCACGTGAGAAGCACTGCACGTATAGCTGAAAAAGAAAGAAAAGTCCGTTATAAAATAATTAAATCAGAAGACCTGACAGGTGGAAAACTGAATCCTGGTGAAGCTAAAATCGCTATCGTAGAGGTTTTAGACGAAAATAACCAGCTGTATGAGGCAGGATATTTTTACCGCTTTATAGTAAAATTATCTTTTGACAACTTTGTTGTTTCCGGTATGTCAGATGGTTATTGGCTTGAAAAGATAACTACCAGTAAAGAGTATGAAAAGGCATGGACATACAGGCAGGGTGAAAAAGCAATGCGTGATGGTAAATTTGAAGAATCTGCAAAACAGTATCAAATATTACTTGAATTAGATGCAAGTTTGACCGAAAAAGATCGAGCGAAGTTTATTTATCCGAGATCTCAAAATATACGCAGAGACCTGGCTGACGCCTATGTAAAAGCCGGCAACTACACAAAAGCTAAGGAAGTAATGTACCAGTCACTTGATTTTGTAAATCAGGATATTGAAAATCGTATATCCAGGGCACGCGAGAAAGCTAGTGAAAAAGGTATAGAATTTAACAGGGAAGATTACCTAAAAGCCGACAAAAAAAAATCTCACTATGATAAGACAAAAAAAGATGAAATGTTTTCCGACTACTCTATATCAAAACCAGCTAGAGTTTCTCCATATTATTATAGAGACGCTATTCTTTATATAATTAAGAAGTACGAAACTATGGAAACCGCAGATAATTATGCTAAGGCAAAGGAGTATAAAAAGGCTAAGGAAGTATTGATTAGAGAATTGAAGAGGTATAATAAATATCTTGAAAAGCGTTTAGTTCCTGCGCGAGAAATGTCAAAAAAGGAAGGCAGAAAGTTTGAGAAAGAGAAGTTTATTAAAAGAGATAAGAGGAGTTTTCTTAATCAGAATATGTATCCATTCTTTACATCTAAAAACCTTTTACCTTTAACACCTTATGATGAAAGAGATATTCTTCTTGAAAAGATCAAGGTGTGTGATGAGTTGATGAAGAATGAGTAGCCTGGTAGGATAGGCAATCTTGTTGCCCATCAACAACAACGGGTAAGCGGGTCGAGGTAAAGGAAGAATAAATACTGTATTACGATACGAAGGAGTAAATAAAGATGAAATACAGAGTGATAACAAAAACACTGGCGCTACTGGTTCTGCTATTCATAAACACTGTCGCCCTCGCGCAACCGACACAGGCAGAGACCGACGCTTTCCAAACAGCACTCAAGAAACGTAACGGTATCACTACGCAGGAAGGGCAGCCGGTACGTAGAGGTACGAAACGTAACGACGTAACCTACCAGTCTGAATGGTGGTAGTGGCGCTGATGATTTTGGTATCGACTTTGACGTGAATGAGGAGGGCGCGTATATCCAGGCTATGACAACCGGTGCGGCGATTGTCGCGGATATAAGCGGCGTCATTCCATCACCGGGGTCAGGAGCAGTCACAGCAGAGGTACTTAACAGCTCGGGCACCGCGTTAAAGGTACTTGACGAAGCAGGCGGCAAAGTGGTACTCAACTATGGTGGCAACGCCGGTGAGGTACAGTTCATTAT
>JAJRXV010000145.1 GCA_024276115.1 Deltaproteobacteria bacterium | reverse complement strand
GACAATAAGAAACGCGCCGACGACGAATGGTATGATCGGGGCGTTTGTCGAACGCGCTTTGAAGTTTTTTCTAAGTAGCGCGCATATTGTCGCGCCGAGCAGGAACCCGAGTATCTCAGGTCGCAGGTACTGCATACGCGGGTTCGGGTGCAATCCGAGCGCGCCGGCGGAGTTTTCGAGAAAGCATGATACGCAGATGCCGCTGTTTTTTGGGTTGCCGTATATGACGAGCAGGACGGATATCGCGCCGAGTAGGAGCCCGGTGATGATGACGATGAAATTATCGCTGATGAGTTTTTTTAGCATTTTCATTCGCAACTCCCGGCGAGCCGCCGTTGCATGTTGCGGACAGCTCTCATCGCTTTTTTGCTTTCATCATCTTTTTTACCTTTATAATATTTGAGCGCGGCGTTGGTCGCGTCCTCAATAAAACTCCCCTTGTAGGTCAGCGTGCAACGCTCATCGATATAATCAGGATCGAGCTTCACCGCCTTGATAAAATTCAGTATCGCTTTTTCGTGCATCTCCATCGTGGCGAGTATCTTACCCCGGAGGAAATAAAGATGACCATCCCCTTTGAATTTCGCTTCTAGCTGAGAGAGCGTAAGTTGTGCCTGCTCAAGCCGACCCTCGTCGATCAGCTCCTCTACCGCGCCGAAGATCTTCTTCAAGCGAGCGAGCTTCTCCTTCTCCGAGACATTCGTCTGGTAGCCCATCTTGTAGAAATCGCGCGCCGGCTCCTCCTTCCAGTTAGCGTTACCGCTCTGGTAGATGAGGCATGAGATCGCGGCGACAAGTAGCAGGAGTGTTATATAATTTATTTTCTCAAACATTTTTCGTTAAAAATCCTCATACGGTGGGAGTTTCGCCCGTTTCGCGTATTCGTCAAATATATCGTACTCGCTATCATCGAGCGTGGTGTAACCGTCGATGAGCGCGTGTTTCAGCACAGAGAGTTGCTCGGCGCCGACCGTCGCGACATCCGCCTCGGTGAGGTCGAGGAGCGCCTGTTTCACGCTCTTGACCACCTCTTTCGGGGTGCCTTCGTTGTAGCCAAAGGTGCAGTACGGCAGGAGCGGTCCTTCGGCGATAATGTTGATCTTGTTCATATCAAGCATACCGCGGCGCGTCATATTCGCGAGGTCGAGCGACGCGACGCCACCGACGTCAAACTGCTCAAAAAGTACTTTGTAGACAGCTTTCTCATGCTTAAACGTACCGCTCGGAATCGAGAACTCGACATCAACATCAGGGTCGATGCCATTCTTCGCGAGTAGATTATACTGCGATATGAAAGCGAACGGAGCGTACACCGGACCGAAGATGACCCGCTTCCCCTTTATGTCATTCATGTTTTTTATCTCGCTCGACTTCAGCGCGAAGAGAACCCCCTTCGTTTTCGGACCGTAGATACCGCGCTTCTCCGTGCTGAGGTATTTTGTCCCCTTCACTTTTTTGAGCAGATAGTAGAGGTACGAGTTGGTGTGGGTGAAGTCAAAGCCCTGCTTCTCATACTCCGCGGTGAAGTCCTGAGTATTCGCCGAGATCATCTCGAACTTGTACCCGGTATTCTCGCTCAGGTAGTTCGTCAGCGGCAGGAACCTTTTATCTGTCTCCTCGACGCTGTTGCAGATCATATAACCTATCTTGTAGACTTTATTGTCTTTTACTTTATTCTCTTTGCACGCGATGAGAGCGCATAGCGTTATTATCATCGCCGAGATGAGTACGGTTTTTATCAGGTTTTTATATGTCAATTTCGCCTCCATAATTTTTATTCGTTATTCGCTCGGCTCACTGTTCTTTAGTCCCGGGACCCCGGTTACCACCTCGGGGAAGACTGGCAAAACCAAGTAAACGTCGGATTCGTCGCGAGTGCCTTAATCCTACCTAGCTACCGATGCAAGTCTATACTCTATATAGGTTTTTGTCAAAGTTTTTATTGTCGGTCGCCTTGTCCGTTATTGTTGGTGGGCAATCTTGTTATTAACCCGGCGATAAAATATAAAGACTCCGGGACGACGGTTTTAGGAGCGTGCGGGAGTCTTGGGCTACGGATGATGGCGGGTATATTCTGCTAGGAGCTCCTAGGGAGAAAAATGTAAGGGGTGCGACATCACTGATAAAGACCGACAGTCGCGGTGAGAGCGGGTGCTGGGGTTGACCGCGTGTGCTTTACTGCACCGTCGTGACTTTTTGGACCAGCTCGATCGGATCGAGGATCAGCACGACCTTACCGTCGCCCATGATGGTCGCGCCACCGATACCGGGCAGGTGCGCGAGGTAAGACTCCATCGGTTTTATGACGATCTCCTGCTGCTGGTAGAGTTCGTCAACGACAATACCTATCTTTTTGTCCATTACATTTACGATGACTATCGGAATTTTTTCCTGATCCGAGAGTGTAAGGCTTTGCATGTTTTTATCTTTCGCTTCAATTTTATTGAGCAAGTCTTCTATGTCATCCGCCTCGAGTTGTTCAAACGCTGGGTTTACAGTAAGCCTGCTTTCGTTAGGTTTATCGAGCCCTAATAGTTCTGATAGCACAGCGATACCAAGGATTTCACCTCTAAGCGAGATGACATCCTTACCGCGCAACTTGACGATTTCATCTGGTGACATTTTGACAGTTTCAACCACCGGGTCTAGCGGCATAGCGAACACTTCCCCCCCTGACTCAACGAGAAGTATTTTTATTATCGCGAGTGTCAGCGGCAGTTCTATGCGAACCTTGCTACCATGCCCGAGGTCGGAGCTTAAGTCGATGCGCCCTTTTAGTTTAGTTATGTTCGTCTTGACGACATCCATGCCGACGCCTCTACCTGATATATCCGTGACCTCTTTCGCGGTACTCAAGCCCGCGCGGAAGATAAGGCTCAGCGCGTCTTTATCAGACATTGCCGCGGCTGTATCCTCAGAGATCAACCCTTTTTCAACAGCTTTGTTTTTGATTTTCTCGTGATCCATTCCCGCGCCGTCATCGATTATCTCGATGATAATCATGTTCCCTTCTTGAGACGCTTTCAGGATGACGAGACCATTTTCACCTTTACCTTTATTGATTCTCTCTTCGGGGGATTCTATCCCGTGGTCGACAGAGTTTCTGACAAGGTGAACAAGTGGATCCCCGAGGAGCTCGGCGACTGTTTTGTCAATCTCAGTCTCCTCCCCGATTATTTTCAGCTCTACCTTTTTCGCGTTTTTACGGGCGATATCTCTCACCATCCGGTGGAATCTCTGGAATACCGTTTTGATCGGTACCATCCTCATCTTCATGACGTTCGTTTGGAGGTCTTCAGAAATTCTGTTAATGACTGATGACGTGTATTTTATCTCTTTTAGCAGATCCTGAAAAGAGGCGTCCGGCGCTAATTTCCCGATTTGATAGAATAGAGCGTTACGAGAGATTATAAGCTCTCCGACTAGGTTCATAAATTTATCTATCTTGTGCTGGTCTACCCGTACAGTTTTTATCTCTTCGACTTTTTTGGATACGTTGACCGTATTCACTCTTTTTTTCTGCTTTTCTAAAGCTTTCTTGATATCATCTTCTTTTGCGACGCCGTTTGCTTTTAGTATCTCACCAAGCTTTTGTTGTTTTTCGAGTGCGCCTTTAAGGTCACTTGGCGAGACGACCCCTTCCTCAACAAGGATCTCCCCGAGTTTTTCAGGCTTAGCGATCTTGGTAGTGCTATTTTCCCTGAGAGAATTTATTCTCTTTCTAAGCTCCTCTATTTTTTCATCGATTAGCTCAAGTATCTCTTTTTCGAACGATAAAATCCCGGACTCGACATAAGTGAGGGTATCAAAGATAAGCTCTGCCGGCTTGACAATCTCATCGAAGTTCATGTACTCAGCTGATTTTTTTAGCGATTCTATAGAGCGCAAAAAGTTGGTGGTATTGTCTGGCGGTACCTTATCGCTTTTTAGGGTGTCGAAGCAAAATACGCATGAGTCTAAATACTGAACCGCTGATTCGAGGAAAATAGTGACCATAGCCGTATCAGTATCCTCTTCACCACCGTCTTCAAGGTTTTCCTCAATTGTTTTCTCCTCAACATCGAGTGCTTCCCCGCCCTCTATTTCCTTTATTTTCGCCGCGAGTTTTTTTTCTATTCCTGTAATAATTTCGTGTAGCTCTGATGATTCATCAGTTGAGCTGTTTATCCCTTCAATGAGCAACCTTAATGCGTCAAATGATTCGAACAAGAGTTCTAACACGTCTTTAGAGACAGGTAATTTTTTTGATCTGATTATATTTAAGAGGTTTTCTGTGCTATGAGCGAACTTGCTGATAGTGTTTTTGTTTACATAGGCGGATGAGCCTTTGATGCTATGAAAGGCCCTGAAGAGGGAGTTGACTATCTCCTCGCTAGAGGGGTCTTTTTCAATTTCAAGCAGATCCCGCTCAATCCCCTCAAGGTGTTCAGTTGCCTCCACCATAAAGAGTTTCAGCATTTCACCCGATGCTTTTAAGGCTTCAAAAGAAGTCGCCGCCTCTTTCTTCTCACCAGCTTTTTTTGGCTCAGGCTTAGCCGCTACTTTTTTTGGTTTTGCTGTGCCAGCACCCTGCAGTTTGTTGATGCTCTCTAAAAGAGCGTTGTACTTTTCTTTACCTTCTTCAGTGGTGAAACCGTCGATAATCTCATCACCCCGCAGGTTTTCAATAAGCTCTTTCAGAACATCTGAAGTCTCGAACACCAAGTCCATAACTTCTGGGGTCACATTTCGCTTACCCTTCCGCAGATCATCTAGCACCCCCTCCATTTTATGGCTGAGGTCCTGGATTTTTTTCAGACCGAGGAATCCGGCGCTACCTTTGATCGAGTGAACAGACCTGAAGATAGCGTTTAGGAGTTCTGAGTCATGAGGTGCATCTTCTAATTTTATCAGAAGAGGCTCTACAGACTCTAAATGCTCCAACGACTCAGTAATAAATCCCTGTAATATCTCAGGATCATCTATGAATATTTCATCAGACATATAGCTCCTCTTGCTTTTATTTATATCTTAATTACCCACCTTATTTACCTTAATCACCTAAGTATACAGAGGAAAGACGGTTTTTTTCGCTTTTGCTCATTATGCTTTGTCCTAGATTCTTGACAACTTCCTTCGGGAATCACAGCTTATTGTCTAGAAACGCTTGCGCTATCTCGACCTAGGCGCTGCCAGGCGGGACGCCTGCCCTACGTTTGTTTTTCCCTCGTCCCCTTGATTCCTCGGCTCCTAGAACCCTTTCCTAACTTTTTTCACTCATGGAGTAGCATCTTCGCGTTCATTACGAGCGCGTCTTCTTTTACTGGTTTAACTATATAAACATTTGCCCCGGCGCTAAAGCCGATCTGCTTATCTCTCGCTTCTGACTCGGTAGAGATTATAATAATCGGTATCGAGCTGTACTTTGCTTCTTTACGGATCTCTTTGATCAGCATAATACCATCCATCTTAGGCATGTTTACATCGGTTGCGATGAGGTCAAAGTCGCTTTGATAAAGTTTTTCAAGCGCTTCATACCCGTTTGAGGCATCAACCACGTCATAGCCAGCGGACTTAAAAATAAATGAGTGCAGATTTCTAACTATCTCTGAGTCATCCACAACTAGTATTTTTTTTGGCATTTTCCCCTCTCAACCAAGTTAATGTCTCATTATTGGGAGCTTAAATCCCTCCCCAAACGCCCAAAACATCATCCCCAAGTGTTTCCGCACTGTCATCCCCAAGTGTTTGTATTGGGGAACCAGACCTCAAAACACTCCCATTAAACTTAAAGCAAAGTTTATTCGCTTTGCTCAGAGTTTAGTCCTCGGTTCCCGATAAAAAACTTCTGGAATGACGTTTGGCAACCCCGGAATTACGTTGTTGCTATCCCCTGAATACGTTGTAACAACCCCAATATTACGTTATGATTCACTCTTTCATTTAGCATAAAACAAAAAAACGGCATTG
>JAJRXV010000144.1 GCA_024276115.1 Deltaproteobacteria bacterium | reverse complement strand
TATAAAAGCTACTGCCGTCGTCCCGAACTGGTTTCGGGATCTACCTGGATTTAGGATTACCAGATCCTGAAATAAGAGGCGCGCCTCAAATTCAGGACGACGGTTTTGGAGTCGCGCAGGAGTCTCTTAATGGGATGTTTTGAGGCTGCATCCCCGATAGAAACACTCGGGGATAACGTTGTGCTCCCTCGGGGATGACGGGCGTGGCTCGTTTACTAAAAAAAAAAGGCATAACGATGATAAACCAAGTCAACACCGAAATAAAAAACGTCACAAAGAGGCTCATCAACATCAAGAGAACGCTCCACGCGAACCCTGAGTTGAGCAACTTAGAAGAGGAGACTATGGCGTTTATCGCCGGTATACTCGAAACGCTAGGACTTGATGTAACGATGAATTTTGGCGGTTTCGGAGTTGTCGGAACCTTGCGCGGAAAGAAGCCGGGTAAGACAATCGCGATACGCGCGGATATGGACGCGCTCCCGATCACCGAAACAAAGGACACTGCGTATAAATCGAAAAACCACGGGATAATGCACGCCTGCGGACACGACGCGCACATGACTGTCGTGATCGGCGCGGCTATGGTACTCTCGAAGATCGCCGACAAGCTGAAAGGGAACGTGAAGTTCATATTTCAGCCGTGCGAAGAGGCTGTCTGCGGAGCAAACCGTATGATCAGCGAAGGGGTGATGAAAAAACCCGATATCGACGCTATAATGGGGCTGCACGTCCTGCCCTCAATGAAAACCGGTACTATCGGCATAAAATACGGTACGATGATGGCGGCGGCCGACAAGCTCGACATAATCATAAAAGGAAAAAGCGGACACGCCGCGCAACCGCACAAAACAGTCGATACAATACTCGTCGCGGCTATGGTGATAAACGCGATACACCAGATCGTCAGCAGGCGGATAGACCCGTTGACGCCAGCGATAATCTCGATAGGTATGATAAACGGCGGTACAGCGCCGAACATAATCGCGGACAGGGTAGCGCTGAAAGGAACCGTCCGATCCCTCACCGAGGACGTTCGGGATAGCATCTCGAAGACAATCGAAACCGTGGTGAATGGCGTTACACAAGCTATGGGCGCGGGATATGAGTACTCATTCGAAAAAGGCTCGCCACCGTTGAAAAACGATGACAAGATGGTGGACTTGCTCAAAATAACAGCGGAAAAGGCGCTCGGTAAAAAAAACGTCAGCATTATAGATGAACCGACGATGGGCGGTGAGGATTTTTCTATGTTCCTCAAAGAAGCGCCGGGAGTTTTCTTCCGGCTCGGCTCGGGGAATGAGAAGAAAGATACGCACCACCCGCTCCACAACAATATGTTTGATGTAGATGAAGACGCGATCGCCGTCGGAGTGAAGGTGATGGTGATGAGCGCGTTGAATTTTTTAGAGGGTAAACAATCATGAGCCGTACAAAAGGAGCTATAGCCGCCGGTCACGAGCTGACTTGCAAGGCGGCCGCGCGGATACTCGAACAAGGCGGAAACGCTTTTGACGCGGCGATCGCGGGGTGCTTCGCCTCAACAATCGTCGAATGCACGCTTACGAGCCTTGGTGGCGGCGGATTTATGACAGCGTATTGCGGCAAAGGCGACAAAGACTACCTATTAGACTTCTTCGTTGACGTCCCCGGACTCGGTGGCGGTAGCGGCGGATCACTCGATTTTTTTCCGGTGGTTGTGGATTTTGGTACCGTAACCCAAGAATTTCACATCGGTTTCGGCTCTATCGCCGTCCCAGGGGTTGTCGCCGGACTATTCGCGGCGCACGAAAAGCTCGGTAGCATCCCAATCAAAGAAGTGATCGCTCCGGCGATAGAGTACGCGAAAAACGGTGTCACGATAGACCGGATGCAAGAGCGGATATTGAACATCCTGAAACCTATATTCACATATTATGATGAGGGGCGGGATGTGTTCCTCCGACCAGACGGCGACATGCTCAGAGAGGGTGACAAGCTCTTCTTCAAGCATCTTGCCGGAACGCTTGAGCATCTCTCAAAAAATGGCGCTGATGATTTTTACAAAGGCGACATCGCCGACCTGATGATAAAGTCACTCAAAGATAGGGGCGCTCTGCTGACGAAGAAGGACTTGAGCGGGTACAAGTCCATCCTGCGCGCGCCGCTCGAGGCAAGCTACCGCGGTCATACGATAATCACGAATCCGCCACCGTCGTCAGGCGGCTGCCTGATATGCTACTCGCTAAAGCTGCTTGAAAAATTCGACCTACAGAAATATCCGCACGGCTCAAAAGAGTACGTCGATCTGCTCGCGTCGGTCATGATGATCACCAACAACGCGCGCGGTCGGCATTACGACTCACGCATCTTCGAGCCCGGTATCGCGGCTGACTTTCTCGCCAAAGAGAATATCAACAATGATTTCAATGAGCTCGAAGAGCTATTGAACTGTAGTGAGCAGTGCGGGTTTGATGATAAATTTCACGGTAAGAACGGTAGCACCACACATATAAGCGTCGTAGATGAACATAACAACGCGGCGAGCATCACAACCTCAAACGGTGAGGGGAGTGGCTTCATCGTCCCGGGCGCCGGTATCATGCTCAACAACATGCTCGGTGAAGAAGATCTCAACCCGAATGGATTTCACAAACATACCCCGGGGTTACGCCTCTCGTCTATGATGGCGCCGACCATCGTCAAGCGCGCGGGCACTCCTGAAATGATCCTCGGCTCTGGTGGGAGCAACCGGCTCCGCACCGCGATCATGCAGGCGATAATCAAGCTACTCGACTATAACCTACCGATCGATGAGGTGGTTGACTCAGGCAGAGTGCATTACGAGACAGGAAGGCTCGACATAGAGCCGGGCTATGACGCGGATGAGTTGAGCGCGCTCAAGGGGAAGTTTGACCTGAACTTCTGGGAAGAAAAAAATATGTTCTTCGGTGGGGTTCACGCCGTCACAAAGGTTGGTGATAAGATGGCTGGTAGCGGTGACAGGCGTCGGGGCGGATATTTTATCGAGGTGTTGTAGGAGAGGAGCGCTTCATTTCTTTGCACTTGCCAACTCACCGGAATAGTGGTATATATATACTTTAGCGTTTAAGTACCGGAGATAATATATGCTGACAGACAGGTTTTATTCACGGGTCAGGGAGTTCTTCACAAAGGAGATCTGGGAGGTGGAGCACGACAACCTCTCGAAAGCGGGCGCGTTTGTGCATACGCAACTTCAGATATTCTTCCTTGTGATGCGCGGTTTTGTCAAAGATAAGTGCTTCAGCCGCGCGGCGTCGCTCTCATACTCAACAATGCTGACGATCATACCGTTTTTTGTTCTATTCTTCCCGATACTGAAAGTCTTCAAACTCGAAGAACAAATCAAGCATTTTGTCGCTACCTACCTCGCCGCCGGCAACCCCGGATTCGCCCAGGAAGTCTTCGCGATCACCGACAATCTTTCATTCGAAAACCTCGGGTTTAAGGGGCTCTTGTTCCTGCTTTTTGTTATCATAATGATTATCTCTAACGTCGAGGGCGACATAAACGACGTCTGGGGTATCAAAAAAAGACGCTCTGTGGTGCGGAAGTTTACCGATTTCTTCAGCATTTTGATGATCGTACCGATCTTCATCTTCATCTCGTCTGGGTTGACGGCGTTCATCCAGAACCATGAATATTTCAAAGAGTTGATGAGCTGGTCATACGTCAGCCCGCTTTACAATATATTGTTGAAATTCCTACCCTTTATCTTCGCGTGGGCAGCTTTCACCTTCTTTTATCTGTTCATCCCCAACACAAAAGTTCGGGTGCGTCCCGCGGCGATTGCCGGAGCTATTGCCGGCTTGATGTGGCAGATGGCTCACTGGTCGTTCATAAACTTTAAGTCACTGACCGCGAACTATAACCTGATCTACGGTACTGTCGCGAAGCTACCGATATTCATGCTCTGGATATTCTACAGCTGGGTAATCGTACTGCTCGGTTCTGAGGTGGCGTTCGCGTACCAGAATCTTAAGACATACCGGCTCGAGAATCAGGAAAAGAACTACAGTTTCGGCTACATGCAACAGCTTGGACTGAACATAATCATCTCTATCGCGGACAGCTTTCATTACAAAAAAGAGCCATGGAGCGCCGAGAAACTCTCTGAGGAGTTTTCCGCGTCACTGCGTCTGGTGAATGAGATGCTCTTTATGTTGCAGGATGAAGGCTTTATCGCTGAAATATCGAAGCCGTTTCGGGCGTACGTACCGGCGTTCGACATCGAAAACATGCTGGTCTACGATATTATATATAAACTGAAATACCCCGACTCTGAGGATACAAGCCGTATGGAGAGACTGCTTCTGAACGATAAGATCAAGAAACTGGTGAACAGTACCGATAGCGCTTTGCAGGGCGCGCTGAAGGAAGTGACTGTTAAGACTCTGATAACTTAAAAATACAGGGATCGAGGAGTCAAGGGGACGAGGGTAAAAACGCGGGGTGACATCAATCGCGATTGCCTGCCTGTCATTTTAATAAACAGTAGCGCGGGGCTATTTCTTACTCTTCGCTTTTTCTTTTAAGTATTCGTTCTCAAGCGCGATACTGACAATCTCGACATCTTTACGTTTGACCTCTATCTTCGTTTTCGCGCCGAGCCAAGTCATACGGTTCCGCTTCTTTTTTGTTGGTTCCCCGTACTTTTTTGTAAAATACTTGATGATCTTCTTCCGCTCCTTCTCCGGGAAGTCAATCACAACCCCATACAAACGGTCGTTGTGGAACTCATAGCCGACATCCACCTCAACGCCGTACATCAACTCACCATAATAGATAGTACCCTTCTTCTTCAGGTGCGTTGTTCCGCTGGTGATAAATTCGTTCAGGGGGGTTCCCCACGCCACGCCACCGTAACCATCGGGCTCGTTCCGAAACGCCATCGATCTGCCGGCGCCACCGAAAATCATTATGCCAAGCGTAATTATAATTGTCATTTTCGTTAAATGTCTCATAAACTATTTATTACCACATTATTTTTATTTTTGAAAGTGATTTATCCGCGGGAGCATATTTATCTACCAGGGAAAATAAATATGTGCTACAATACTTGAAAATATTCTTACAGGGAAGAACGTATGCTGAAAAAACAGATAATCCTACTATTGACGCTATTTTTACTGCTACCGATAACCTCCTTCGCCGAAGGAAAATACTCCACGCGCTTTGAAAAACAGACCACGCTCGAACACGACACAGAGCTTGCCGGACGTATCTATATTGCCACCTCTATTATTGTTCCGAAAGGAGTAACGCTCACAATCCTCCCCGGCGCCGTCATAGAGTTCGGTCACCCGGGCTTTAGCGAGGACGGCAATGTCAGCTCATCGATTATAGTGGAGGGGAAGCTCAAAGCGGTCGGTTCAGCTAAAGAGCCGATACTCTTCACCAGCGCGACAAAGAAGGAGAAGAGCTCGTTCGGCGAGCTGTACTTCAACGATGCGCAGGCGTCCCTCTTTCAAAATTGCCGGTTCGAGTTTTCGCACTGGGCTTTGCATGTGCATGACAGTGAGGTGACAGTGACAGAGAGCGTATTCGAAAACTGCTTCGGCGGTATCCGCTTCAAGGGGAATGGCGTCACCGCTACTAATAATGAGTTCCGCAATATCGATATCGGCTTCAGATTCTGGCAGGGCGGTCCTGTGATAACCGACAACCTCTTCGATAATGTCGGTACCGCGATATTCGCGCGTGAGAAGGTGGTCTCCCCAACGATCACGAAGAACAAGTTCCGTAATATCACCGACTATACCGTGAAACTCGGTGAGCTACAAGAGGACGACATAACCATTGAGGATAATGATTTCGGCAGTGACGACGAGAAGGTAATCAGGGATAAGATATTCGATAAAGCGTATGAGGATTATATCGGTAAGGTAATCATTAAGTAGGCAAGGTATGAATATGGCAAGGGAAAAAAAGAAGTTGGACAACACTTCATTAGGAACGTTTATGCTTATCTTGGCACTTGTCGCGGGTAACGGCACCCGGGAGTTAAATGTTCTTTCTGCCTACGCTGTCGTCACCGGTATCTTTGGTGTATTATCTTATATGAGTGACAGCAGGGCTTTTTTTGCTTTTGTCAGAGTTGTTTACTCGATTGTTCTCGTGGTCGGGGTCGCGGCTGTTTTTTGGTTCTCTTCAGAAATAGGCTTCGCTAAAATGGGGAGTGGTGGTTTAGCTTTTTTACTCTTTGAAGCGGGTCTCAAAATCGTCTTACCTAACTCAATAATCATATATTGCGCGAATAAGCTGTCAAAAAAACCACGCAATCTAGTCAATAGCGCTAAGGTCACTTTGCAAACGCACTCCTCCTTAGGATCATCTTTTGATGAAGCGAATGAGCTTTATGGTGAGGGTAAATACGTTGAGGCGTTATCAGAGGTCAATAAAGTCCTCGTTTTGGTTCCCACCAATGTCGCTGCGATTAACTTGCGTG
>JAJRXV010000143.1 GCA_024276115.1 Deltaproteobacteria bacterium | reverse complement strand
TTCCGAAGCGCTTCATAAGAGAGCTCATACGACAGTTTCTTCGCCAATACCTCAAGCTCCTTCAGCAATTCTTTCTGCGTCATACAACCTCTCCTTACGATATGATGGGCATGTTGCCCAATGCACAATAAAGGGGAATTCCCCCTTCGCTCCCGCTGGTCGCCCCCCTTTTTTACAGTTAATAATAACAACTTGATTCCTGCGTGATCGTTATTGCGAACGAAGCAGAAACAAAAAGGTGAGCTATACGTTAAACCGAAAGTTAACGATATCGCCATCCCGCATAATGTAGTTCTTTCCCTCTAACCTGACCAACCCCTTCTCTTTAGCTTTCACCATGCTTTTGTCCGACGCGACATAGTCATCGTAAGATATCAGCTCAGCGCGTATAAAACCACGCTCAATATCAGAGTGAATCTTGCCGGCGGCTTTCGCGGCGGTAGTGCCACGCTTGATCGTCCACGCGCGCACTTCATCCTCACCGACGGTGAAGAATGGCATAAGCCCAAGCAGTTCATACGAAGAGTGGATCAGCTTGTTCAGCGCCGGCTCATCGATACCGAGGTCATCTAAAAACATCGCAGCTTCATCCGCGTCGAGCTGTCCGATCTCCTCCTCTATCTTCGCGCAGACGCAAACAACCATCGTGTTCTTACCGCTGTAATACTCTTCTAGCGCGGCTATGGTTTTTTTCGTGTCATCGCTGTTGAGGTCATCCTCACCGACATTCAGCGCGACGATCTCGGGGCACATTGAGAGGAACTGATACGCCCTGAGCAGCTTTTCTTCTTCTGCCTCAAACTCAAGTTGCCTGAGAGGGTTCTCGTTTTCGAGGGTCTCAAGGCATTTCGTGAGGACTGCCTGCTCTGCCTGTAGCGTTTTTTTGTCCGCGGTTTTCTTGAGCGATTTCTTCAGCGCCACAAGCCGGTTTTCCACCAGCTCAAGGTCACGCAGTATAAGCTCAAGCTCAAAATTCTGCGCGTCGGCGAGCGGGTCTATCACGTCAGAAACGTGTGGCACGTTATCGTCTGAAAACCCCCGGACTACCTGTATCAGCGCGTCTACGTCACGGAGATGGTATAACACCTTCGCTGTCTTCTCATCACGCCCCGAGCCCATCGCGATACCGACGATATCGATGTAGTTCACGTCAGCGAAGATAACTTTCTTCGGCTTGTACGCGCTCGTCAGGAGGTCGATCCGCTTGTCCGGCACCTTTACTGTACCGATGTTCGGCTCCACCGACGTCGTAGCGTAAGGTGTCGTCTCAATATTGCCCTTTGTCAGGGCGTTAAATATAGTCGTCTTCCCGGTGTTTGGATAACCGGCAATTCCAATCTTCATCTATCCTCCAGTGTAATTGTTTATTTATATGTTATTCCACGTCATCCCCGAGTGTTGTCACCCCGTCATACCCAAAGGCTTCTATTGGGGATCCAGACCTCAAACATCCCATTAAACTCTATAGCAAACGTCGGATTCGTCGCAGGCTCCTTAATCCAACCTACGTCCGCGTTTCGGGAGCTATCTGCATTATAAGACATTACAGATCCTGAAATGAGTTCAGGACGACGTGTTCGAGATGGGCGACACAGGGTCGCCCCTACGATATTATAACCGCCTTCTGGGCGGTAGTGGTCCCGTTCTTTACTCTTTATCCTCCCCGAAAACCCGTTTAAATATCGTATCAATATGTTTCAGGTGGTACTTGAGGTCGAACGACGCTTTTATTTCTTTTTTGGTCATAAGCTTTCCGATCTCTTTGTCCGCGAGGATTAGCTCTTTAAACTCTATCCCCTTCTTCCATACTTCCATCGCGTTACGTTGTACCATCACATAAGCGTCCTGTCGCTGTACTCCTTTGTTCACGAGGTCTAAGAGGATTTTTTGTGAGAAGATAAGCCCTTTTAGTTTATCCATGTTCGCTTTCATGTTTTTCGGGTATACGAGCAGCTTGTCGATCAGCCCGGTCATACGCTTGAGCATAAAATCGATCAGGATCGTGCTGTCAGGTCCGATTATCCGTTCGACTGATGAGTGGCTGATATCCCGCTCATGCCAGAGCGCGACGTTCTCCATAGCGGCGATAGAGTTCGAGCGCACTATCCTCGCGAGTCCGGTGAGGTTTTCTGAGAGTATCGGGTTACGCTTGTGCGGCATCGCTGACGACCCCTTCTGCCCCTTGGAGAAGAACTCCTCCGCCTCATATACTTCTGTACGCTGGAGGTGCCTGATCTCTATAGCTATCTTCTCGATAGTGCTGGCGATTATCGCGAGAGTCGTAAAAAACTCCGCGTGTCTGTCACGCTGTACTATCTGTGTGGATACCGGCTCAACGCTGAGTCCGAGCTTCTTGCAGGTGTACTCTTCGATGGACGGGTCTATGTTCGCGAAGGTTCCGACCGCGCCGGAGATGTTACCGCAACTGATCGTCGCCTTCGCCCGCTTCATCCGCGCCAGGTTACGCTTCATCTCCTCATAAAAGAGCGCCATCTTGAGGCCGAACGTCACCGGTTCCGCGTGTATGCCGTGCGAGCGCCCGATCATTACTGTATCTTTATGCTCATACGCGCGCTTTTTCAGGGCATCGAGCAGAGCGTTTATCTTTTTGATGATTATGTTCGACGCCTGCTTTAACTGGTAGGCGAACGCTGTGTCAAGCACATCAGAAGATGTCAGCCCCAT
>JAJRXV010000142.1 GCA_024276115.1 Deltaproteobacteria bacterium | reverse complement strand
TACGATATTCATCTCTTCATTGTATGTAGGGATGATGATCGACAGCTTACTGTTTTTCACATTGAATTCTTCCATTTACTCTCCGTCAGATGATTTTTATTTTATGACAACAGAACAAAATGATTATACAAGCAAAAAAATATTCTGTCAAATTAAGAAGGGAAAACTATTTCCTTACAAACTCAATGCTTTTACTATCTCATTAACACTGATGTCATTTAAACAGCGATAATCATACTTCACACACTCTTTCTTGCCATGTAGGGAGCATGGACTGCAATTGTATCCTCTGCTAAGGACTACGTCATTCTTACCGAGCGGGTAGAACCCAAAATCCTTGTCGGTAGGACCAAAAAGAGCTACAAGCGGCGTACCCACCGCCACAGAAAGGTGCATAGGGCCAGAGTCATTCGTCACAAGCCTGTCGCAATTCTTCAATATAGCCGCGCTCTGCAAAAGCGTAGAGTCGGTCAGGGACGCGACCTGCTTACTATTTTTGACAGCGCTTTGGATCTTGCTTATTACTTCTTTGTCAGCGTTCGAACCGAGCAGGATGACAAAAACATTAAAATTGTTGTGCAACTCATTGATTAACTCGGTAAACTTCTCATGCGGGTACATCTTCGCCCGGTTCTGCGCGCCGGGGCAGATAGCGATTTTCAGGCTCTCTGTCGCATTGTTTTTTGTGAAAAAATCACGCGCGAAAGTCTCATCATCTTTAGAGGGGTGGACGAACGGTATTCTGTCAACAGTTGTGATACCGAGCTGTTTCAGCGTGTCGAGGTACTTATCCACAGAGTGTGGCATATTTTTGAAGCGGGCTTTGAATTTTACTAAGAGCCTTCTTTTCAGCGCGCTTTTTTTGTATGTTATTTTTTTTCGGCTATGTAAAAAAACGCGGATGACGCGGCTTCTCAAGCTACTATGCAAGTCAATTACAGTAGTGTAATCGTTTTTGTCGAGCTCGTGCGAAAATCTCCGTAACGCAGAAAACGATGATCCAAGTTTTTCGTCATACTCGATGGTCTTATCGACAAAAGGCGAGCCGCGGAAAATATCAGAAAACTGCCGCTTCACCAGTACATGCACCGAGCAACCCGGGTAGTTCTGCTTCAGCGCTTTTGTCACAGGTGTGGTGAGAATCACGTCTCCGAGGGAGCTGAATCGTATGAGCAGAAACCGTTCCATCACTCAACTAGTTCCTGGTATATTTCGTAAGTCTTATCAGCGGTCAGGTGATACTCAAAATTGTCACAGACGAATTTATGACCGTTCACAGAATATATCTCCGCGTCATCCGGGTTTGATAGAAGTTTCATCATCGCGTTCTTTATCAGGATCGGTTTCTGCTTTTCGACGAGCAGTCCGGTATGTTTGTTCTTGATTATTTCCGGTATGCCACCGGCGTTAGTTGCTATGACCGGTACATTCATTATGAGAGCGTCGAGGATAGATGTACAAAGTCCCTCAAGGTGTGACGACATAACAAACAGATCAAAGAGGTCGTAAAAATTCCCGATATCTTCCCGAAAGCCGGTGAATATGACGCTATCCTCAATCTTGAGCTTCTTCACCTGATCCTTCAAGGTGCCCTCTAACTCACCATCCCCGACGATGAACAGCTTTACTTTGTTACTATGCTTACATAGCAGATAAAAAGCGTAGATCAAATAGCTCTGCCCCTTATGGTCGGCGAGCGCGGCGACATTACCGATTATCTTCTCTCTGCCGGTAAGACCGAACTCCTTCATCAGCGGCTTTTTTGACGCTCTTTCAAATTTATACGGATCGATCCCGGAGTGGACGACAGCGATTGCCTCCTTCGGGACGCCCCCATCGATCATCACATCCTTGATCGCGTTAGAGACAGCGATATACTTATCCGCCCGCTTATATTTCACCCGGTTGAGGAACTTCTGCTTGAGCGGGAAGTCAACACGCCTAGAAACGATTATCTTCGTATCGCGCTGAAAGAATATCTTCGCCAGCGCCGCCAGCGAGTGTGCGTGAGAGGTGTGCGCGTGGACGATATCCGCGCAGGACTCATTGACGATCTTAGCGATTCTGATAGCGCTCGGTAGGTCCAGCTCCCCGTGCATGTTCAGCTCATGGTGCTCGATCCCCTCATCTGACATCGCTTTTGCCAGAGGGCTCCCGGGTTGACAGATCACCACCGGCGCACTGTCCATCAACTTGAGCACGCGCGTGAGGTAAAGCACCTGCTGCTGCCCGCCGCGCCACGTCCGCTCGGTATCTATATGTACTGACTTTATCATCTTTTTTGGTTCACCTGCGATAGTCGTATTCAACGAATGAGTAAAAAATGATAATACTAGACAGCTGTATATTAGTCAAGTTTTGAGTTTGCTACCCGTGAATTTTTATTTTTTTTCACCCTCCAGCACTTGACAAAACACACAAATATTTGCAATGTTGGTATTGCTTGAGTCTCCAGACTCTATAGCTCTGTAGATATTGCTTAGAATAATTTTAAATGGACAAATTTAGTGCGATTAAGGGTAGGGCGCTTATTGTGTTCGCGCAGATAGATTGTTTGATAATTAATATTTCTGCTATTTACTTTTTATAAATTGTTGTTATAATAATATTATGCGTACAAATATTATTATAACAGTCTATGACATTTGTAGCGTGGAGGAATATGTCCGCTAAACTTACATACGAAGAACTCATCAAAAAAGTACAAAAATTAGAACAGAAAGAATTTGTCTATAAGCAAATGTCTAGCGTGCTTAGAGATCGTGAGGATAAACTCCGTATCATTCTTGAGACAGCTCCTTGCGGTATCGAGGAGATAGACCTTAAAGGTATTATCACCGCGGTGAACCCTTATTACCAGAAAATGACTGGGTATGACAAAGGTGAGTTGTTAGGCATGTATACGTGGGATCTGGCGGTACCGGGTTATAGCAGGTATTCACGCGCTGAATATATAAAATCCCTTATTAAAGATCAACCTGAACCAGAAACGTATTATCAAAAATACTTAACGAAAGATGGTCGGACCATTGATGTGCAGGTTGACCGAAACTACAAAAGAGATAAAGATGGAAAACTTACAGGATTTGTCAGTATAATTTCAGATATTACAAAGCAGATGTTGGCGGAAAAAGAGCAAGAAGAACTAAATGAAGAGCTAAACGCAACAAATGAGGAACTAAGTGCAATAAACGAGGAGTTAAGCGCGACTTTAGAGAATTTGAGAGATAGCGAAGAAAAAATCCGCACAATAACTGAATCGTCAATGGACGCGATTGTCATGACAGACCATGAGGCGAGGATCTCGTACTGGAATAACGCCGCGGACAAAATATTCGGATTTTCAAAAGAAGAAGTTCTTGGGAAGCTCGTTTATGAGGTTTTGGCGCCTGAAAGACTGTTAGATGATTATAAGCTTCTACACCACACCGCTGTAGAAACAGGCTACCACCCTGCCGCTGGGAAAACATCTGAGTTTTCAGCTCTAAGAAAAAGTGGTGAAGAATTCCTGATGGAGGTCTCTTTCTCTATATTTAAATATCAAGGGAAGTGGAACACAGTTTCTTATGTAAGAGATATCACAGAACGAAAGTTACTTGAAGAAGAGCGGAAAAAGAATTTCCTTAACCTTGTCGGAGTTATGATCGTCGCTCTTGACACCGACGGTACTATCACTTTCATCAATGAAGCTGGAGCGATGTTACTAGGTTATAAAATAAAAGATGTAATAGGCAAGGACTGGTTTGAGAATTTCCTTCCAGAAAAATACAGAACGGGGGCTAAGGAAGTCTTTAGTAAATTAATGGCAGGTGAGGAAGAGCTCGTCAGGCATTACGAAAATCCTATCGTAAGAAGTGATGCTGAAGAGAGAGTACTCCTATGGAATAATGTTTTGCTTATGGATGCTGAAGGTGTCATTACTGGTGTGCTATCAACAGGTGAAGATATCACCGAGCGAAAAAAGATAGAACAAGAGCTGTTAGAAAGCGAACGTCGGTTAAGCCAGGCACAGAGTATTGCCCATCTAGGTCATTGGCGGGTGGACGTGTTGTCTGATAATGTTGAATGGTCTGACGAAATGTATAATTTCTTTGGAGTTGACAAAGAACATTTCACTCCTACCCGTAAGACGATATTAGAGTTCATTCACCCAGACGATGTTGCAATTATAAATGACACATTAAAAACAGCTCTTGAAACTCGGGAACCTGGGCGGTTTGAGCACCGATATTTTCATGCTGATGGGAGTTTGCACTATATAACCGCTGATTATGTGCTTGAGTATAGTGATTCAGGAGAGCCTGTGGCGCTTCTTGGGGTTGCGCTTGACATAACTGGACAAAAGAAGGCGACCGTAGCGCTAATCGAGAGTGAAGAGACTATGAGGACGCTTTCTGAATCCGCTCAGGATGCTATTATTATGACTGATGAAGAGGGACTTGTCACGTATTGTAACTCAGCTACGGAAAACATTTTTGGTTATTCACGTGATGAGATAATCGGCAACTCTGTGTACTCCTTGTCACCAGATGAGATACCAGACGACTACAAAGAAAGTATAGAGATCATTGCTCAAATAGAGCGTGCTGAGACCCCGGGCAGAACTGTCGAGTTTATCGGGAAACGGAAAAATGGGGAGTTTTTCCCCTATGAGCTATCTCTCGCATTGACTCATCAAAAGGGTAAAAGCGGACGGGTCGGTATAATACGAGACATCACAGAACAAAATAATGCAAAGGAAAAGAGTAGGGAACAAGTAGAACTGCTGGACTTTATCTTCGAGCACTCGCTGGATTGCATCGTTCTACTCGACAAGGACTACAACTTTATAAAGGTCAGTGAATCGTACGCAAAGCTTTGTGGTAAGACTGTAGCGGATTTTAATGGGCGTAACCACTTCGAAATGTATCCGTCACCTCTAAAGGATGAATTCGACGATGCCATCAAGAGGCGTATCATCTACAAAAAAAGCGCCCGACCGTTCACCTTTCCGGATCATCCGGAATGGGGGGTAACCTATTGGGATTTGGGTATGGTGTCGATTCGAAGAGCAGACGACAGGATTAAACTT
>JAJRXV010000141.1 GCA_024276115.1 Deltaproteobacteria bacterium | reverse complement strand
TAGGAGCTCTATCCGGGCGAGCGCCGGAGTGGTGTATGACATCAACCTTACCTGTGTGCGGTTTTTTATCGTGATATTCTCCGCGCTGACGTTTTTTATATGCGCGTCAAACAGTGTGGTACAGCCGAAAGTACCGCTCCTGGCCAGCATCTCGCCCCGGAGCGACTCATCTTTTTCGAGACCGGTGAGGTTCACCGCTACTCTGCTACCAGCTTTCGCTATATCTACCTTCTCCCCGTGCTGTTGCAGACTCCGCACTTTTGCTGTCTTCCCGCTCGGTAGTAGGGTCACATCATCCCCGGACGCGAGTTCACCGGCAATAAGCGTGCCGGTGACGACGGTGCCGAATCCCTTCATCGTAAAAATCCGGTCTACCGGCAGTCGCGCGAGCCCGGCTAGTTCACGCTCGGCGACTTTTTTTGCCATATCCTCGACAACCGCCTTTAGCTCGGGGATACCAGCGCCGGTCAGCGATGATACTGAGAATATCGGCGCGTCCTGCAAAAAGCTACCCGTGGTAAACTTCGCGATATCGTCCTTAACAAGCTCGATCCACTCTTCATCAACTGTGTCGGTCTTTGTCAGCGCGATGATACCGTGCCTGATACCGAGCAGGCGGCAGATGTCGAGATGCTCGCGGGTCTGCGGCATTACACCATCGTCAGCGGCTATGACAAGCATTATCATGTCCATACCTGTGGCGCCCGAGATCATCGTCTTGATGAATTTTTCGTGCCCCGGTACATCGACAATAGATATCTCCTTACCGCTGTCAGTCGGCAGATCGCAAAATCCGAGGACAATTGTTATGCCCCGCTCCTTTTCTTCTATCAAACGGTCGGCGTCGTAGCCTGTGAGAGCCCTTACCAGTGATGTTTTGCCGTGGTCGATATGACCGGCGGTACCTAAGACGATTCTACGCATATTTGCTCCGAGATTTTTTTAGTAGATTATCAGATATGAGGATATTTTACAAATTTTATCGATAATTTTATCCCCATATTTCCTGAAATCTTGACTTGCGAATGATTATCGTATATTATAAGGTTTTTTAGTTCAAGAAAAAGCTTTTCAAACAAGTATTTATTTGTTATCTTACACTTTTGGGGGGAAAATGAACGAAGCTAAAGTTGCAATAATAATGGGTAGTGATTCAGATTTTGATGTCGTAAAAAAGGGCATAAAAATCCTGAAAGAATTTGGTGTCGCTCATACTGTCAGGGTCGCGTCAGCACACCGCACACCAGCTATAGTCTGCGAGTTCGCAAAAAACGCTGAGGAACGCGGTATCAAGGTGATAATAGCCGCTGCTGGTATGGCAGCGCATTTAGCCGGAGTAATCGCGGCACATACGACACTGCCGGTCATCGGTATCCCGATCAAAGCGTCATTTGAAGGGCTAGACGCTCTCCTCGCGACAGTGCAGATGCCCGGTGGCGTACCAGTAGCATCTATGGCAGTCGGAAAGGCAGGCGCGAAAAACGCGGCGCTCTTCGCTCTACAAATACTGGCTCTCTCTGATGACAACATCAAAGAGCAACTAAAAAAACATAAAGAGAATATGCAGAAGCAGGTCGTACTAAAAAACGAAAAAATTCAAGGGCTATTATAACGAGGACTTCATACATGAGAAAAATCTTTCAACTTGCCGCGATTGTTTTTTTGGTCACGACACTTACCGCCGGCTGTGGTAGCGGTAATAAGACAGACCTGAAGTCACGTAAGGTGCCGAAAAAGGGTAAGGTGTACGATAAGGCATACGGTGATTCTTATGTTGTGGGCTCTATCGGTGATATCTCGGGGCTGATTCCACACATTACATCTGACAGCTCTTCTTCCCAAATCGCCGGCTACATATATAGCGGTCTCATAAAGTATGACAAAAACTACCAGATCGTAGGTGAACTGGCAAAGTCATGGGAGGTCTCTAAGGATGGGCTGAAGATAACTTTTCACCTGCGCGAGGACGTTCGCTGGCATGACGGCGCGCCTTTTACCGCTGAGGACGTTGAGTTTACCTATAAGTTCATGATCGACCCAGAAACACCGACAGCGTACGCGAGTGATTTTCTGATAGTGGATACGTTCAAGGTGATCGATAAGTATACCTGTGAAGTAACCTACAAAGAGCCGTTCGCACCGGCGCTCATCAGTTGGGGGCTCGGTATAATACCGAAACACCTGCTGGATGGTAAGACTCTTGAGACGACTACGCTTAAAACACAGCCAGTCGGCACTGGGCCTTATACATTTAAAGAGTGGAAGGTCGGCGAGAGGGTGATATTGGAGGCGAATGAGAACTACTTCGAGGGAAAACCTTATATCAAAAAGATAATCTACAGGATCATCCCGGACAGGGCGACGATGTTTCTCGAGCTGAAGTCAGGGGCGATCGACGATATGAACTTAGAGCCGGATCAATATATGAAGCAGACCAACGACCAGCTCTTCAAAGACTACTTCAAGAAGTACAAGTACCTGGGGAACGGCTATACTTATTTAGGTTTTAACCTGAAGAAAGAAAAATTCAAGGACAAGCGTGTCAGGCAAGCGATCAACTACGCGATCGACAGAGAGACGATCATCGATGGCGTTCTTTATGGTCTCGGTAAGCCATCAACAGGACCGTATAAACC
>JAJRXV010000140.1 GCA_024276115.1 Deltaproteobacteria bacterium | reverse complement strand
TACAATATCTTCGGTATGTTCGTCATATCCATCGGCGTTTTTTTCGCGCCCGCCGCCGCGCCGATAGTGTGATGTTGCTTCTTGGGTGGTTGCTTTATTTTTCGCCTACGCTTCTTATCAGCTTTTTTCGCGCCGCTGACGTTATCTACCCTGATCGATGTGAGAGTCATACCGCCCTGCGACAGATCCCACGGATCGACAAAAGCGCTGTCAAGGTCGCGGTTGTAATCAGCGAGCCGGAACGAGCCTTCTATACCTTTACTCTTCTTGTCGTACAGCCATTTCGCGTAACTCACCGGTAGCGATCGGAACTTATCACCGCTCTTATGTTGCGTGCAGAGCTTATCCGGCACTGTGCCCTTGACGAAAAGCTCCTCCTTCACGCTACCGCACCACTTTGTTGGATTCATACCGGATTGACCGCATACTTTTTCCTCGATCACGTTCTCCGGTCTCACAAAATCGAGCGGAAAATTCTGCTGATACAGCTCATTCATAATATCCCGCAGGATCGGTGTCGCGCCGGAATGACCGCTGAGAGTGAAAGTCGGTGAGCCGTCGAAGTTCCCGACCCAGACGGCGACTGTATAGTCAGCGGTGTAGCCGATAACCCAGCAGTCACGGTAGTTCGTGCTGGTACCGGTTTTTAGCGCCAGTCGGTATGGCACGTTGTAAAGATCGCGCGTACCGAAAGTTATCGTCCGGGCGTTCGGGTCGGCGAGGATATCAGTAATCAGATACGTGATCTCGGGCTCCATGACTTTTATTGCCGCCGGACTTTTCTTCTCCTTCAGGAACTTGAGTGGGCGGTACTCCCCGCCGTTCGCGAGTGTCGCGTAAGCCGCGGCGAGGGAAACGAGATTCACCTCAAGGTTTCCGACCGCGAGCCCCATACCATAATATGACGCCGGTTTCGGGTCGTCGTCGAGAAGCCCTAACTGCTCGAGCCGCTGGTGAAAGCCCTTGAGCCCGATAGTGTTCAGCATCTTCACCGCCGAGATGTTAAGCGAGTTTCCGAGAGCGTTCCTGATAGATATCGGGCCGTATTTCCGCTTGTCATAATTGTCCGGTGAGTAGCCGCCCTCAGGGGAGAGGTAGCTCTTATGCGTATCCGGGATGATTGACGCGGGCGTGAATCCTTGCTCAAACGCGAGTCCGTAGAGGAATGGCTTGAGGGTCGAACCTGCCGAGCGTCGCGCCAAGGCACCGTTGTTGTAGCCCTGGTCTGTGTGAGAATACTCGATCGATCCCGCGAGCGCGAGTACCTCCATTGTTTTGTTGTCCACCACAATCGCGCTCGCCTGAGTCGCGCCGCGGCTGAGCAGTTTGTACTGGCGTGATTGTAGAACGTTCTCCACCGACTCCTGAATGCCAGAATCTATAGTCGCCATGACCTCACCCTGCTGACCACCGCTCTTCTGCAACATATTCACCAAGTGGTCAGCCTTTGAGGGGAACTGATCGCGGTAAATATCCAGCGGGTCTTTTTTCGCGTTCGCGTACTCCACTGCGGTTATGTAACCGAGCTTACGCATCCTCGCCAACACCCAGTCTTTCCGCTCATAGAGGCGGTCTTTGTGCTTGTTGTATGGGTTAAGATAGCTCGGCGCTTTCGGGAGTGACGCCAAGAGCGCGCTTTCGGCGATAGATAGCTGGTCGCAGTGCTTTCTGAAGTACCTGAGAGAAGCGGACTCAACGCCACGCAACAGGTTCCCCATCGGTACTCTGTTCAGGTACTGCTCGAATATCTCAGTCTTTGTCAACGCCTGCTCCATGCGGTAGCTCTGCACTATTTCACGCAGTTTGTTAGGGTAGGATCGTTTCGTCGGGTACAACATCCGTATCAACTGTTGCGATATCGTTGAGGCGCCCGATGTTATCTTATTGCTCCGTATATTCCCCACAAACGCTCTGGCAATAGCTTTTACGTCAAAGCCGGGGTGCTGATAAAAGCGCGCGTCCTCAGCCGCCATAAAAGCCTCCTTGAGAGTTTGTGGAATATCCGCTCCAGCCGTCCAAAGAGAGCGTTCACCTGATTTGTTCAGCGGAAAACGCAGTATGTTGCCATCACGGTCTTTAAAAATCGTGTGCGATATCGGTGTCACATCCGCCTCAGCAAAAACGATGGAGGGGTCTGACAGAAGCCAGAGGTAAGTGAAGCCCCCTCCACCGGTCAGGAGGAGTGAGATAATCAGCATGATGGTCAAACGAAACAGTTTCTTCGCTTTCATCATCTTCGCTAATCTGTTTTTTATGTTTTGAATCATCATTTTGATGCTCCTAAAAATCGGGCGCCCACGCAGGGGCGCCCCTACAAAATCACTTAGGCATAGCTTCGATAGTTATTTTTGATTGCGTTGTGAACGCGCAATTTTCTGTCTTGTACATCTCTTGTATCTTTGACGGCGGTACGATAAACTCACCCTCTACTATAGCGCGTGCGTAATAAGAGTACTGATACTCTCCGCTCCAGCATCTGTCTCTGAAGGCGAGCACTCTGTCGTCACGAATTTCAAAGAAGTTCGGGTTGAACTTGTAGTACCCGTCGCGTGACCAGTATGAATAGCGGTATGACTCATTTTCTGTGTCCTGCCCCGGAACAGCTTCTTCGGTCTTGAGCGCGGTGTTGATCGCAACAAGCCCAGCTGGAAGCGGATCGTCGAGCACAACATAGTTTCTGTGTCCCCGCACCGATATCTTTAGGTTGACTTTCACTATATCCCCGACCCTGATCGGCTTCCCTTCATTAGTGTTCTCTATAGTTTTTGAGATACTGAACCCATTAGAGTAGCCTCTCTTGCTGATATCGACACGCGGGTAGCGCAAAAAGAGCTTATAAGTGATATGTTTGTCGCTATCGGTCTCAATGTCAATCTGTCGGCTCCTTATGAGTGATGTCTGGTTAAGCGAGAGTGTGACAGTACGCCCCTTTTCAAGCGCTATTTTTTGTGCCTCGACTCCGTCCTGATAAACTGTAATATGCACAGTATCCCCGCCAGATATCCCCTCTTTGAAGTACTCCCCGAGCGCGAAGAGGCACCAACCGGTATCGCTTGTGGAGTTCCAGCGACCGTTTTGTTTGATACCATCAATGATCGTCTTAGCCTCATTATCCACTATTTCATCTTCATCTAGTATCGCTTTTGCCGCCAGCAGGCTTATCGCGTGCTTTCTGAAAGGAGCGTAGAAACCACGGCTCTTATACTCTTTGTCCGCCGCGCTGTAGGAATCGACGAAGAGTTGTCTTATCGTCGCCTCGTCATCGTTACCGCTTATCTTACCGGCGAGTAGCAGCAAGTGCTTCACGTGTCGCGGCATAAAATCGTACTCTTTTTTGATATTGTCATAATCGCTTTTGCGCAATCTGTTCTGTTTCGCGAGGATGAACGCCGCGAACGCTTTATACTCATAGTCTTTACTGTTCTGTCTGTTATTGCTTCTCATTCGGTTCTCAAGATAGTTGCACGCTTTATCGATAGCGCCTTGAGGTACTTCGATCCCGGCCTCTTGCGCGAGGGTTAGCGCTGTCATAGCGTATATAGTACCCCAGTTGTGAGGTTGCCTGTTCCCGGGCCAGTACCCGAAGCCGCCGGAATTGGTCTGCATACTGAGTATACGCGTTACACCCGGGTATAAGAATCTTTCGGTATCTTTTTCAGTTATGCCCGGAACGTTACCGTTACCGATGTTGTTATGTAACCCTGCCAGCGCCAGCACCTTTGAGCTGGTCTGCTCGATACAGCCATAAGGGTATTTCAGGAGATACTTCACCCCTTGAGAGAGTTTGAGAAAAGGCGTTTCAGAAAAAGTTATACGGCAGCTCAGATCGTCAGGTCCGATGCTCTCGGCTGATATCTCTTTCAACGTATCTTCTAGTGCAGCCCGTATCACTTTTGACTTGCGCAGAGAGCCGAAGAAAATCTTATCCTCAAGCGGCATCCCCTGATTTACCGGTAGTTTTACCTGGATAGTGTCTTCTAAACCCTTAAACTCACCGCTGAATGTCAGCTCGCTCATACCGGGTTTTTTCGCCTCTATATCCACCGGGATTGTGCTGCGCCCGAGCTTGTCCACTGTGTATACTTCTTTGACATCTTTTAGTTCTATGTTTTCGGTTGCCTCGGCGGTGAAAGTCATCGCGCCGCTCTTATTCGTCTTGTTGAACGCGGAGATGAGCACGCGCGCCTTGTCACCCTTCGTCAAGAAGCGTGGTATCCCGGGCTCGATGTAGAAATCTTTGCTGACCCGCAGGAGTCGTTCAGATGAATCGAAGCCACCTACCTTGTCGCACGCCACGGTGTACACCCGATAACTCGTCATCGTATCCGGGAGCTTGAACGTAACTGACGCCTTACCATCCTTATTCGTCCGTACTGTGGGGTTGAAGTAGGCGATAGGGTTGAAATCCTTACGTATCTTCGATGTCACCGGATCCAGTTTTCGCCCGAGGCTTCCGCCGCCACCGGTTAGCGCCTCGTTTCGTAAGAATCCGAACGGTGTCTGCAAGAGTAGCTTGTTCCGCAGCTCATAAGTCTTAACGAGTAGCGGGAACGTAAAGCGCTCCATGCTGTCGAGTACCGGGGTGAAGAACCTCGTGAGCGCTAACACGCCCTCATCGACAACAACTACCGCCATCTCTACCTCGACACCGTCAAGCTTGTCATTGAGCGCGGTGAAGTTGATCGTGATCTCCTGACCCGGCTTCGCTGTTAGCTCCTCGTCCGCGTCACCAATGCTGACCTCAAGCGCGGTGGTCTTCTTGTTTATCGTCACGTTGACGTACCCAAAAGCGTAGTTCGGCGCCTCGCTGTCCTGCTCTGTGCCATACACCGGAAACTCACCGCGGGCGCGCGTCGCCAAAACGCCAACAAAGACGTTTGGGGCGTACTCATCCTTTGCCTTGATCGTAAAATCACCGAGATCCTCCCCATCAACGAGAGAATATTTTAGTATACCGTCACGCTCTATGGTGACGAGGCATGTGGAGAGCTTCTTGTTACTGCTCGCGAAGAGCCTTATCTCATCACCTGTCTCGTAGGTTGGTCTGTCGGTCTGGAGGAATATCATCCTGTCCTTGGCGATGGCGTCCCTCTGCTGGTTCTGCCTCTGGTTATAGTTGTAGTAGTAGCCATAATATCGCGACCCCTGCACGTTATACCTAGTGCCTGAGGTGTATATTTTACCGTCTTCACCGGTGTAGGAGAAGCGCACGAGGAAGCTGCCGCCCCTCGAGAAATCAAAACTGAACTCCCCTATACCTTTTTCGATAGAGAGCGAAGTCGTGAACTCTTTCCTCCACGTCTTCTTTCTCTCCCAATACGTTCTTCCGGTAGAGCCGCGTTTACTGACATACGAGAAGCTTTCGTTCATCACATCGACTTTTAGCGTACCTGAACGCACCTGCTTTCTCTTATGGTCGAGCAGGATGACTTTCAGGTTCTGCTTTACACCGGCGCCGATCTTGTGCGGGCTGTATGATACGCCGACAAGGTACTCGGGCTCGTGCTGGTAAGCTGACTTGCCTGTCGCCGGGCGACCATCTATATCGATGACAGTCGCAACGACCTCAAGGCTGTAGTTACCGGTGAGGACATCCTTGCTGAGCGGGATGCGCACCATAAGTTTTCCTTGTGCGTCTAACATAGACTCGCCGGTCTCCACCAGCTCTCTGTCGAGCAGTAGCGGATTCCTGAAATTATAACCATCATAATCTTTGAGCTTGTACGTGCTGCCTTTGTAGTATACTTTCCACTGTATCTTGCCGCTCTGCACCGGACCGCCAGAATAGTACTTCCCCTCGATGGTGCATTCAAGGAATTGCGCTTTCTTATTTATACCGATGTATTCATCCGCGTCTTTCTCCACGTCCTTATAGCTGATATCCACAAAGTGCTTCGGTGGGCGGAACTCCTGCACCTGAAAAGTAACGCGCGCGTAATCTTTGCGCCCCTCCACCGCCTTCATAAAGAGAGTATAAGTACCGAGCGGGTAGAACTCTTTGATCTTCATACTGCTGTCAGCGGTACCAAAATCAGAGAACTTCTTCTTCTCGTTGAACACTTCTTCGCCCTTAGAGTTCTTTATGATAAAGCGGCACTCCTCATCGGGTAGCAGTACCTCACCACCTTTGTAGTGTCTGAGCGTACCCTTGAAATAAACAGTCTCACCGGGGCGGTAGATGCCTCTTTCGGTGAAGATATGCCCCTTCGAGATTCTGGTTGTTCCTTGGCGCTGACGGTTTTGGTTGGAGCTTTGAGCTGACACGTATCCGAGGTTGCCTTCACGGGCAGCGAGATGTGTAGAGTCGTCGTCTGTCGCTACGATCAACATATCCAAGCTCTTTAGGGGAAAAACGCTCTCAGAGGCAGCGTCACCCTTCTGAGCTAGCTTAAAGTATTTCAGTTTTTCTTGATCTGTGACTAACACAACGCCTTTGCTGTTTGTCTCCCCGAGGTAGTAGTAGTCATAAGTGTTGGTTATCGCGTATACCTTCACCTCGTTGACTGGTTTGCCGCTGTTCAGTGAAGTGACCCATACCAGTATCGATTTTGGTGATATCTTGTAGCTTATCGAGAGGTCTGTGAGCCTGAAGATCTTTGAGGTTGACCTAGCTGAGCTGTCCTTCGAGTTGTTCGAGATGACCGCCAGCACGCTCCCACCCTTCTCTGGGTTTTCCCTGAAACTCAGCGGAAGGGAGAACTCCTTTGCTTTATCTATTTCAAGGTTTGGGAAGAATAGTTTGGTGTCAGAGGTTGATTTTTTGCTCAGATAATGGAAGTCCGAATCGCTCTCGAGTTTTACCATAAAATCCTTGAGCCTACCATTGATCGTATCATTAAGATCCTCTTCTAGTTGACTATTAGATGGTAAGTTCGTGACATAAGGGATGATCGCCGGTGGTATTGTGATTACCTTGGCGTAGAACTCATCGACGTTCATTATCTTCGTGTGTATCAGCTGGCGGCTCTTCTTCTCTATGACCGTGCCACTACCGGAAAAATCGATAGTCGGCGGAAGGTGTGGAAACTGAAAGCTGTTAATGCTCTCAACATACTTGTGACCCTCCTTGCTTTTCAGGGTGTCGTTTATCTTGACGAAATAGTCTCTACCTGATTTAAAACTGGCGTAGAACCTGTATGTGTTCTTTTTGTTCCGCAGTTTTTTTGTGCGCCGCCAGTTGATGTTGGTAGAGGGCACTATCTTTATCGCACTCTTTAAGCTGTCGAAATAGAC
>JAJRXV010000139.1 GCA_024276115.1 Deltaproteobacteria bacterium | reverse complement strand
CCTTATCATTCAAGCCTCACCCTGCCGAGGACCTCACCCTCTTTATTAAAAACCCCGATCCCAGCGTCACTGAATCCGATCAGATAAATATCATCACTCACGACTATCAGATCCCTCGGGTATATGTTTGCCCACGGATTCCAGTCACGAGTAATCCTGTGTTGCTTACCATTTGAGAGTTTTACGATCCCTACTGAGTCAGCGAGCATGAACAGCTCCCCGAGCTCATTGAAAGCTATCGAGGGGAATGTAGTAACCTCATAAGACCAGTTTTTATTAAACTTTTTAAATTTGTTATCAATAACCGCCAGATTCGTACTCACGATAAGCGGGTCGCATTTCGTACCCTGCACCATACCGATAAAACCTCTTCTACCTCCCATGTGTGAGAGCCCATAAGCGACCCAGAGAGTATTATCGTTTGACAGCTTGATGTCCTGCACAGGAGAATTACCGCCAAAAGTAGCCCCCAGGTAATCCTCTAAGGTCACCTTATCAAACATACCGGTATAAATATCCAGAGTATACAAGCCGCCGCCCCACTCACCATGATTCACCCCCAGATAGACCTTGTCGTCCTTCAATAGATGGCTCGCGCTAGACCTTTCTATTTCAACTGAAGTGTAGTTTTGGTTTTGGGAAGAGCCTTTTTCGTAATATGCCGAAAATTTTTCATCATAGATGATCTTTACCTTCGCCCAGCTACCCTTCTCGTATCGGAAGATACTCTTCTCTGACAATATGACTAACCCAGTCGCATGACCAAGCAGTAACAGTTTGTCGTCACCATTCAGTTCAGAAGGCGCTTCTATGCTCTTCCATTTTTTGCCCTCTTTCATCAGCAGGAGTTTCGCGTTGTTTTTTGTCGCTAACATGACAGGCTTATTAAAAGCCTCGGTAAAGCTTACCGGGGTACTCCCCTGAACGGTCGCGAGAGGAGTTAGGGAGCTACTTTTGATATCGACCTCGTAAAATTTATGCCCCTTCATCTCAACGATGACCTTGTCGTCCCACTTGAAGAGCCGCGTGTATACCGGCTGGTTCCGCTTAAAAACATCCGCCAGCTTCTTTTGCCCGGCATGAGCGATGGCATACCAGACAATAGAGATGGTCAACAGTAATACGACTTTTACAATATAGTTACGGTGGATTTTCATTGATTGTCCTTTTTTGATCATAAGTAGAAGTACTGTCATCAGCAATGACGACCCTGCATAAGCCTTTATACAATATTATACCAAAAAAAATCAAAAAAAGTACCCGCACCCCTTGACAATAAAAAAACGATGATTATATTATCTTAGCACTCAGTAGAAGAGAGTGCTAATAAAACATATCAAAAAGGAGATGCATTGATGGGTAAGATCAAAGTAAGGCCACTAAATGACAGGATTTTAGTCAAAAGAGCCGCAGAAGAAACAAAAACAAAGGGTGGTATCATCATCCCGGATACAGCGTCAAAAGAGAAGCCGGTAGAGGGTGAAGTTATCGCTGTCGGTAATGGCAGAGTTTTAGACAACGGTACAAAAATAGCGCTTGAAGTGAAAGCAGGGGACAAGATCCTTTTCGGTAAGTATGCCGGTACTGAGATCAAGATATCAGGCGATGAGTTCCTCATGATGCGCGAAGATGACGTTTTAGGCGTGATCGAGTAATCAGGCGGTACACTTTAACGTAAAATTAACAATATTTGGATAATACAAGGAGGATTTATTAGATGGCAAAGGAATTAAAGTTTTCTCAAGACGCCAGAACCGCTATTCTCGCAGGTGTAAACGCACTTGCTGACGCGGTGAAGGTAACACTGGGACCAAAAGGAAGAAACGTAGTAATCGACAAATCATTCGGCTCACCGACGATAACAAAAGACGGTGTTACAGTAGCGAAAGAGATCGAACTCGAAGATAAATTTGAGAACATGGGCGCTCAGATGGTTAAAGAAGTGTCAAGCAAAACTTCAGATGTAGCTGGTGACGGTACTACTACAGCTACAGTACTCGCGCAGAGTATATACAGCGAAGGCGCGAAGCTCGTAGCGGCCGGCGCGAACCCGATGGACCTAAAGCGCGGCATCGACAAAGCAATCGCGACAACTGTTGAAGGCCTCAAAAAATTAAGCAAGCCGACAAAAAACCAGACAGAAATCGCTCAGGTAGGTACTATCTCAGCGAACAACGACCCTGAGATCGGTAACATCATCGCGGAAGCAATGGGCAAAGTCGGTAAAGAAGGCGTTATCACAGTTGAAGAAGCAAAGGGCATGGAGACTACTCTTGACGTTGTTGAGGGTATGCAGTTTGACCGTGGCTATCTTTCACCTTACTTCGTGACAGACCCTGAGAGAATGGAAGCAATACTCGAAACTCCATTCGTATTAATCTACGACAAAAAAATCAGCTCTATGAAGGACCTCCTACCGATACTTGAGCAGATCGCCAAAACTGGTAAGCCTTTCATCATCATCGCGGAAGATATCGATGGCGAAGCGCTTGCTACATTGGTTGTGAACAAGCTCCGTGGCACACTCAACTGTGTCGCTATCAAAGCTCCGGGCTTTGGTGACAGAAGAAAAGCTATGCTTGAGGATATCGCGGTATTGACCGCGGGTCAGGTTATCTCAGAAGAGCAGGGCATGAAGCTCGAGAACACTACTCTCGATCAGCTCGGTACCGCTAAACGTATCACAGTCAACAAAGATAACACTACTGTCATCGATGGCGCGGGCAAAAAAGCCGATATCGAAGGTCGTGTAAAACTGATCAGAACTCAGGTAGAAGACTCAAGCTCTGATTATGATAAAGAGAAGCTTCAGGAAAGACTCGCTAAGCTTATCGGTGGTGTCGCTGTAATCAACGTCGGCGCGGCTACAGAGACAGAGATGAAAGAGAAGAAAGCTCGTGTCGAAGACGCGCTCCACGCAACAAGAGCAGCTGTTGAAGAGGGAATCATCCCTGGTGGCGGTGTTGCCTTTATCAGAGTGCAGGCGAACCTTGACAAGCTTGAGCTCACTGGTGATCAGGCCAGCGGCGTGAAGATCGTAAGAAGAGCTCTTGAGGAGCCTCTCCGACAGATCGTTGAGAACGCTGGACTCGAAGGCTCTATCGTTGTGGACAAAGTCCGTAACGGTAAAGGCGCTTTCGGCTTCAACGCATACTCAGAAGAGTACACTGACCTCGTGAAAGCGGGTGTTATCGACCCAACTAAAGTGACACGTTGCGCGCTCCAAAACGCTGCTTCTGTTGCGTCACTTATGCTGACTACTGAGGCTATGATCGCAGAAAAGCCTTCTGAAGGCGGCGGTATGGGCGGAATGCCTGCCGGTATGCCTGGTATGGGCGGCATGGGTGGTATGGGCGGAATGATGTAGAACCGCTACACCCTGTTTTAAGATATTTTCAAAAAGCCCCCATCGCCCCGCGCGGTGGGGGCTTTTTTTTTGTTCCCGTACGTAGGGGCTGCCCTGTGTGGCCGCCCGTTTTTAGCGATTAATTGAATTAAGCATTGTGTCCCAATTTCCCCAAACCATAACAACCCCAGAATAAACGCGGCAATAATTGTAATATAAATATATTCATCTATATAAATAAACAACTATTAACCCGGCAATCAAATACATAGTTTTCTCGCCACGTCATTCCCGAGGTAGTAATCGGGAAACCAGGACTAAACTCTGAGCGGAGCGAATAAACTTTGTCACATCGTAGGGGCGACCGGCCGATCCCTCTACGGTAGGCTTTAATGGGATGTTCTGAGCCTGGGTTCCCGATAGAAACACTCGGGAATGACGTGTGTGAGGTCTAGAATTGACAGTGTGTGACCTCGTGGGTGTCAGGGTGTGTCCTCCCTTGTGAATAAGGTCTTTAATGGCTTAACTACCCAAACGCGGGTTTACGATTGACACACGCTCTGCTTTTTGATAGCCTCTACACAATGAAAAACAAACAGAAAAAAATAGCGGTGATAGGTATCACCTACCCGTTTCGGGGTGGGATATCGCACTACACCACGATACTCGCGCGCAGCCTCCGCAAGCTGTATGACGTTACTTTTATCTCGTTTAAGCGGCAGTACCCGAAGATCCTCTTCCCCGGTGTTACGCAGTACGACTACAGCGCGAACACCATCAAAGAGGAGAACAGCGCGATAATCGACTCGGTGAATCCGCTCACATGGCTGAAGGCGGCACGAAAAGCGCGGGATTTCGGTGCGGAAGTCGCGATATTTCAGTGGTACAATCCGTTTTTCGCGTTCGTCGTCTATGTAGTGACCCGACAGCTCAAGAAGTACGGAGTAAAACCTGTGATAATCTGTCACAACGTGATTCCGCACGAGGCGAGTATTTTTAACAGGATCCTCACAAAGATAGCGTTTTTACACTGCGATGACTTTCTTGTCCATAGTAAAGCTGATATGGATAACCTGCGCGCGATCAAGAGCGACGCGAAGATACTAAAGGGTTATCATCCTACTTATGACGTGTTTGATTATGAATCGAGCTCAGAGGGTGAAGCAAGAGCGAAGCTCGGCATAACCGAGGGAAAAGTCATCCTCTTCTTCGGCTATATCCGCAAGTACAAAGGGCTTGACGTGCTTATCGAAGCTTTTGCCAAGGTGCGTGGAAAGCTGAAAGCACGCCTGCTCATCGTAGGTGAGTTTTATGACGACAAGAAAAAATACACCGAGCTGATCGAAAAACTAGGGCTGACCGACAGCGTTACAATAGTCGATGAGTACGTGCCGAACGAAGCTGTATCGCAATACTACCACGCGTCTGACGTCGTTATACTGCCGTATACCTCAGCGTCGCAGTCAGGGATCGTGCAGATAGCGTACGCGCTCGGTAAGCCGATAATCGCGACTGACGCCGGTGGTCTGCCGGATGTGGTGATAGACGGCGTTACCGGGTATGTGGTGAAGAAGCGCGATGTAGCGAACCTGGCGGACGGCATAATGAGATTTTACGGCGATAGCGATCTGAAACGCTTCAATCAAAACATAACAAAAGAGCTGGAGAAATATTCGTGGGATTCTTTAGTGGAAACGCTTAGTAATCTTTTCGGATATCAAGAGCGTCCATAAGACAGAGGTCGATTTTTGGTAGTGATTCTGGGCGCACGCCACCGAGCCGCCTGATAATCATCGATACGTGGATACTCATGAGAATTTCACAGCGGACGACAGAGGCGATGCGGATACCTGACTCGAAGACTTCATCACCTTCTATCAGGTATTGTGTCGGAATGTTTTTTTTTGAGATATTTGAGGAGCATGGCGCGATGATTATGTCATCTAACCTGCGGTTGTTCGCGTTTTTTGATACTACCAGCCCGGGTCTTTTTTTCCACTCAAAATACCCCCGGGAGATCATGGGGAACTTGCATAAAATGACATCCCCCTTCAGCATAGACTCAGTTATCATCTCTAAACGCCTCGTCATAGACATCACAATGTGGATCGCCCCACACCTCCATCATTGCCGAATACTGCGTCGCGGTGCTTTTGTCTGATTTAGCCAGCTCAGCTATAGCCTCCATGGATAGATCATTGAAGACAGAAGCGTTAAATTTCTTAACGATAGCGACCGGTTTACCTTTTTTTGTAAGTGTTATATCCTCTTCCCCTAAGCTTTCTGTAACGAGTGAAACATCCTTCTTCAGATCATCGACATCAATAAATCTCATTGAACCCCTCCTAAAAAAATGATCTCTTCTGTTTATCAATATAGCAAAAACGGCTCTGTTGTCAAATAAAATATTGCTAAATACTGCTTTATGTCGATTTTTTCCGAGAACCTATCGTAATTGCTGGTTTGTAAGGGAGTCTTGCCAAATAGACAAATTCGCGTATTTTCAAAAAAGCTCGCGATGCTCGGAAGTTTAGGGGGGGGGGATTCCCCCTAGGGTGGATTGGGCAACATGCTCTGTAAGCAAAAGGATGAGAAAACATTTCCATTTCCACTGTAAATAATGTAGCATACAGAAATGAAATTCACCCGATTCTTCAAAACATTGACTTGTGTTGTCATTTTTATTTCTTGCGCCTCTGTAGCGTATTCAAAGTGGAGCAGAAGCGTAGTCACGATAAATGAAATAAGTATTGTTGTCAACCTTGCTAAAAATAAGATAGAGTGGCAAAAAGGGCTTACAATTCATGACTCGATCGGTGAGTATGAGGGGATGCTTTTTATTTTCCCTAGAGAAAAGCGGCGCTTCTTCTGGGCGAGCAGTATCAAGATGGATCTCTCGATAGCCTACATAAACAGCGAACTGGAAATACTAGAGATTCATGATATTATCGCGGATACAACGACCACTGTCGCGTCAAAGGGCAAAGCGATGTACGCGCTTGAAGTCAACAAAGGTTTTTTTGACAGGCATAATATCAGGGCTGGTGATAAAATTCAGCTAAAACATGAACTGACATTTCAGTCAAAGTAAGTATTTTTTTGTTTTTTATTACCCCGGCAATAAAATGTATAGTATTTTTCGAGTGCCACCACAACGTCACCCCCCGAGTGCGTGAGACTAGTCTCCTATCGGGGCGCCATGCTCAAATCATCCTGTTAAACTTAAGCTTTTTCGCTTTTGCTCAATATGTTTTAGTCCTGGTTTCCCGATT
>JAJRXV010000138.1 GCA_024276115.1 Deltaproteobacteria bacterium | reverse complement strand
TCTATTGTTATTATCTTCTTTTCTTCATTGTTGAGCGCACTGAGCGCGGCGTAAAGCGTGGTCGTCTTACCACTACCGGTCGGACCGGTGACGAGCAGCATCCCATAAGGTCTTTTTATCAGAGACTCAAACTTCTCTAAATAATCCTGCGGGAACCCAAGCCGCTTCATATCAAGTATAACGCTGGAGCGATCAAGAATCCTCAGGACAACACTCTCACCATAATAAGTCGGTACGGTCGAAACCCGAAAGTCGATCTCCCTGCCGAGTACCCGCTGTTTTATCCGACCATCCTGCGGCAGACGTCGCTCGGCGATGTTCAGCTTCGCCATGATTTTTATCCGGGAGATGATCGCCGCCTGCAACCGTTTCGGTGGCGCTTCAGTGCTGAGAAGCACCCCGTCCACCCGGTAGCGGACTTTCATCTCGTTCTCGAACGGCTCAAAGTGGATGTCACTCGCCCGCATCTCAAGCGCGCGGGAAATGATGAGGTTCACCAGCCGTATCACCGGCCCCTCAGACGCGAGGTCTTTCAGGTGATCTATATCGTCATCAGATGGCTCACCAGAATCAGTGCCGCCAAAATCACCGACGATCCGCTCCATGTGAGTCGAACCGCCGCCGTATATCTTCTCCACAGCGTCGAGGACATCCTCCTCCTTCGCGAGCATCGGTTCTATCTCGTGAGATGTGGCGAGCCTTACCGCCTCGATGGTGTAAGAGTCGAGCGGGTCAGACATCGCTATCCGCAGAATTCCGTCGGCAAGCTCCACCGGTATGAACTTCGCCTGCTTCATAAACTTCTGGGATATGCTTTCGCTCAGGATTTCGGGTTCTGCGGTCGGGTGCTTAAAATCGTAAACGTCGAAGCCGAGCTGTTCCTTCAACCCCGCGAGCAGATCATCATAAGAAATATAGCCGAGCTTGACAAGGTTCATCCCGAGCTTTCCGCCGTTTAACTCCTGCGCCTCAAGACCCGCGTTCAGCGATACTTCTGTCAGCTTACCCGCATCGATCAGTATCTGTCCGATTAGTTTTTTCATTGTTTCCTGTGTGTTTTGCGACCGTCGTTGTAAAGGTTGTGTGTGATTTATACAGCCAGCGAATTATTATACAACCCGTAGAGACACGATGTGACGTGCCTCCACGGCGTTAAATTTTTCTTATCTCCGCAAGACTTTAGCGGCTTCTTTGGCGAAGTAGGTGATGATAATATCAGCGCCCGCTCGTTTGAAACTAAGCAGCGTCTCCATCATCACGCGCTCTCCATCTATATAACCGAGCTTTGCCGCCGCTTTTACCATTGAGTACTCACCGCTTACATTATATACAGCGAGCGGCAGGTCATACTCCGCGCGCAGGTTCGCCAGAATATCAAGGTATGGGAGACCGGGCTTAACCATCACTATGTCAGCGCCCTCCTCTATATCGAGAGCGACTTCTCGCATCGCCTCACGTGTGTTTGCCGGGTCCATCTGGTACGACCGCCTGTCACCGAACGTCGGCGCTGATTCCGCCGCATCCCGGAACGGGCCGTAATAAGCTGACGCGTATTTCGCCGCGTACGACATGATCGGTATGTCGTAGAAGCCCTCTTCGTCAAGCGCCGCTCGGATCGCGAGAACACGTCCATCCATCATGTCAGACGGCGCTACGATATCCGCTCCGGCGGCGGCGTGTGATACAGCCTCCTCCGCGAGCAGCTCTAGCGTATCGTCGTTCACTACATCACCGTCAGCGATGATACCGCAGTGACCATGGCTTGTGAACTCACAGAGGCATACGTCAGTGATGACGATAAGATCAGGACACGCGGCTTTTACTTTTCTGACCGCCTGCTGAACGATACCGTTGGGGTTATACGCCTCAGAACCGACTTCATCTTTCTTTTTTGGGATACCGAAGATCAGTATCGCCGGGATACCGAGCGCGTATACATCTTGCGCCTCTTTTACGAAGTTTTCGAGAGAAAGCTGAAAGACTCCCGGCATTGACTTCACTTCATTTTTTATATTCTTGCCCTCGATAACAAACATCGGGTATACAAGATCGTTAACGCTGACAGAGGTCTCACGAACGAGACTCCTCAGTTTTTCTGTTTTACGTAATCTTCTTCCTCTATATGCTGGGAAATACATTTTTTTCTCCTTAATATCCTGAATATTTATCATGGATTCCCGATTACTACCTCGGGAATGACAATGTGCAACCTCATAAATGACAGTGCAGTCCCAAGTCTAACAGTGTCATTGTTTCTAGCGCGCGACAGCCACTAATTCCTGCAACACTCTACAATCGCCTCAGCGAGATCTTTGCTTGTATACGACTCCGGCATAATATCGACACTATGCCCGAGCCTCTCAAGAACCTCACCCGTCACT
>JAJRXV010000137.1 GCA_024276115.1 Deltaproteobacteria bacterium | reverse complement strand
GGACAATCTCCCGCGCATGTAAATCTTATGTACACATACTCACAATCCACAATACTATCATATAGTTAAATGTATTTTTGTACCTTGCGAAAGATGGAAGATGAGTTGTAAAGAGAGAGCAAAAAAAGAAGATGATGATGCAGAAAATGATGTCCAATGGTGCGGGCGGCTCAGTGGAATAGGAGCAAACGCTAAAGAGTATATGTCGCGCAGGAGTCTTAATAACAGCCGCATCTACCCATATCCACTACCATTTATGCAAATTAATTTATCTTATATTTTTAAATGAATTATTCAGCATATTTAAGGCGGCATCGTATACTTCTGTCGGGGTTATCGACAACATACACTCAAAAGTGCCGGTAGGGCATTTATGGCCACCATGCTTACCGCAGGGGCGACAAGAGAGCTCTTTTTCGAGTACAATCGATTTTTCATTATATGGAAAGAAGCCAAGCTCTTTTGTCGTCGGGCCATAGATCGCGACTATCGGTGTGTTAAAGGACGCGGCTATATGTGTCGGTCCGGAGTCATTAGTTATCATCAGCGCCGCCATGTCAAGCAAAGCGGCAAGCTCTTTCAGAGATGTGTCTCCCGCCATGTTGACCGCCATACCGGGGCATAGCGACATAAGCTTATCAACAAGCTCGCGGTCGGAGTCGCCACCGGTTACGATAATATCGAAGGAGCCTTCTTTGTTCAGCATCTTTATCACTTCAGCGAATGAAGCATACGGATAACGCTTTGTCTCCCAGACAGACCCGGGGTTTATTACTACTATCGGTTTACCACAGGTAACACCTTTCGCTTTCATCTTGAGTATGACTGAAGCTTCATCCTCTAAAGAGTGCGGTACAAGCAGTTCATCTGTCAGCTCAGACGCCTCCATACCGGCGCCGGTTAGGATCGACAGGTTCCTTTTCACATCATGAAGAGAGAGGTCTCGCTTCACACGCTTATTATAGCCGAGCTTGAAAGCGCTGTCGGCAAACCCAACGCAAAGCGGTATGTTGGTCAGTGATATCAACAACCCGGTTCGAAAAGAGCGGTGCAGAGATATAACAAGGTCAAAGCCCTCACGGTTGATTTTTTTGATCGTGCGGAAAAAATTCTTTGTCTTTCCCTTAGCTTTTTTGTCATAAGTCATGACAGAGTCTACATAAGGGTTCCCCTCGACTATCGGCGCGAACGGTGGTATCACAAGCGCTGTTACGCTCGCGTTATTGAACCGCTCTTTTATGTTCTTAAAAAGCGGCGTGGTAAGGACTACATCCCCGAGGAAAGCGGTTTGGAACAGAAGTATCCGCCTGATATCATCTTTATTTATTGTTTTCATTTTTCGCGTTCTTGTTCATTTCAGAGAGTTTAAGGTACTTGTTAAAAGTATAAAACGCGGTCGTAACGGCAATCACAAAGCCTGCCACGCCATCTAAAAAACCGAATTTGATAAAATATTTTTTGATAAATGAAAAAAGCGGCCGCAAGGTTATATCAGTTATGCGCGCGCGCTTCTTAGCCTTGAAAAGCCTGTCCGCCGCGATAGAAGTGTAGCTGTTTATGGTACTCATGTGGTGCGAGATGTCCCTGTATGGATAGTGCAAAAGGTCACCCTTCAAAACGCCGCAACCGCCGTCAAGCATGATCTTGTCATGCGGATCGACACCACCCCATTTAGCACGCGTTTTATCAAGAAGCCTGATGTTGTAATCGGGATACCAACCGCTGTGGCGTATCCAACGCCCGAGGTAAAATGTGCATCGCGGGAACTTGTATCCGGCGTGCGAATCATCGCTATTAAGAACGGTCAGTATCTCGCTTTTCAGCTTGTCGGTCACAACTTCATCCGCATCTATGCAAAGCACCCAGTCGTGTGTCGTAAGCGACAGAGCGAAATTTTTCTGGTCAATATGTCCGGGGAACTCCCGCAAGGTAGTCTTCGCCGAGAACTGCTTGCATATTTCAACCGTACGGTCACTGCTCAATGAATCGACGACAATGATCTGATCGGCGAAATCAACGCTTTTTAATGCCCGCGCGATATTTTTTTCTTCATTAAAGGTAATTATCGCAACTGAAAGCTTTTTCACAGCTAATCTTCTTTTTTCTGGATCGGTATTGCTTCTTCGATCAACATCTCAGGGATACCATCCTTGATCTTGTACATAAGCGCGCAACAGTCGCAGATCAGCCCATCATTTTGTGGGTTAAGTCGCAGGTCTCCCTTGCATTTCGGACATGCCATAATATTTAAAAGTTTTGCGCTGATCGGCATAACAAATTATCTCCTTTTAACCAGTTTATTTCGTTGATAATACCTTCTGGCAGTTTTACTTTCGGGGAATACTCGAACAGTTTCTTCGCCTTTTTGATATTTGCTTTAGTGTGTGGAACATCTCCTCTTTGTACGCCTAAATACTCTATTTCAGCTTTCTTACCAATACCTTTTTCTATTATCTTTATTGCTTTGTTAAGGGTGATTGTAGAACCACCACCTATGTTGACTATCTCACCGACGGCGTCAGACTGAGCGGCGGCGATCACAGCGTCAACAATATCAGACACATAAGTGAAGTCCCTCGTCTGCTCCCCATCACCATACACTTCGATTTTTTCGTTTCTTAATATTGACCTGATAAAGCGGTGGAACGCCATATCCGGTCGCTGACGAGGTCCATAAACGGTAAAGAACCTCAACGATATAGTCGGAACGCCAAAGTTTTTGTTGTATAAAGTTACCAGGTTTTCTGCGGCTAATTTGCTGACACCATACGGAGATGAAGGTCGCAATATATCGCCTTCTGTCATCGGGAGCGCCGCGCTGTCGCCATAAACAGAAGAAGATGACGCGAATACAAACTTTTTCAAGTTAAAGTTCTTAGAAATCTCCAACAGTTTCTGTGTTACGAGGATGTTGAAATCGCTATATGTCTTAAAATCTTTACCCCAACTCGACCTGACCCCCGCCTGAGCTGCAAGATGGATCACATAATCAACACCGGGCAGAACACTGAACAGGTCAACAGTCATTAAGTTCTCATGTATAAACGAAAAGTTGAAATTTTCCCTCAATTTCTCAAGATTTGATTTCTTGACTTTTCGTGAATAAAAATCGGTGAAAGAATCTATCCCGATCACCTCGCACTTAAGATCCAATAAGCGCTCGCAGATGTGTGAGCCTATAAAACCTGCCGCACCAGTTACTAAAAATCTCATTAACGTAATACCCCTTTTATTTTTTTTGCTCTACAGCGCCTGATTCTTTTAGCAGTTTGACTAAGTCGTGTTTATTGTACTCAGTCGCCAGCCGCAGGGCAGTATAATCATTATTCGATACTTTGTTTATGTCAGCGCCAGAGTCTATTAGGAGCTTTGCTGTATCATAGTGCCCTCTAAGCGCCGCGTACATCAGCGCGGTAAAACCTTTTTCAGTCTTTGCCTCAAGTTTGGCGCCTTTTTTCAACAAATACTTGACTACCTCGGTACGACCCTTCCCCGCAGCCATCATAAGCGCGGTCCCACCGTTATATTTTGTCAGGTTTATGTTAGCGCCTTTCTCTACTAGAAACTTGACAATATCCAAGTACCCTTTCGTCGCCGCCAGCATCACCGCGGTATCTCCTTTTACCCTCTTTACATCCAACTTTGCGCCACCATCTACCAAAGCTTTGACTGTTTCTATGCTACCACTGCTTGTCGCGAGTATCAACGCTGTAGCGCCCTTATCATTTCTTGCGTTTATATCCGCGCCTTTTAATAGCAGTAGTCTGACGATCTCAGCGCTACCACGTACTCCGGCCCAGATGATCGGTGTGGTGTTATGAGTTTCGACGACATTCGCATCCGCCTTATACATAAGGAGGATCTCAACGATGATAGGGCTATTGCTTTTTATAGCTGCCGTAAGCGCGGTATAGTTGCTGTTCGATTTGGCGTTTACATCCGCTTTGCTTTTTAGCAACAGTCTGACAATACGGTCATCACCTTTATGCGCCGCCCAGATAAGAGGCGTAAACCCATTACTGTCTTGTGTCTCAGTGCTACAACCAGAGAGGATAAGCCCTTTAACCGCCTGATAATTCCGTGATTTTGTCGCGGTGATGATATCGGCGCATTCGACATCCCCTCCCATAGAAACAGAAGAGTAGCCGAGCAACATGAGTACTACAAATAAATTACTTAAAATCTTTTTCATAACTTTTTTTTACCTCG
>JAJRXV010000136.1 GCA_024276115.1 Deltaproteobacteria bacterium | reverse complement strand
GTGATACACGCCACTGTGGATCTGACTTACGCTGATGAGCTTTTGATCCACCCGAACGCTGTAACCGCCGGACTCGCTTCTATCAGGGCGGGAAAACCGATCTACGCGGACGCGAAGATGGTGCAAGCCGGTATCAATAAAAAAACGCTAGCGGATTTCGGTGGTGAGGTGCTCTGTTTCCTTAATGACACGGATATTATCGACAAGGCGAAGGATTCCGGGCTGACACGCTCTATGCTCGCCATGCGAAAAACGGCTGGGGTGATCGATGGCGCAATCGTCGCTATTGGTAACGCCCCGACCGCTCTCTTTGAGCTTTGTGAGCTTGTGAAGAAGGGGCTGTGTAAACCCGCTCTTATCGTTGGCGTTCCTATCGGGTTTGTCGGCGCCGCTGAATCCAAGGCGGAGCTTCTTACTCTTGATATCCCTTACATAACGAATCAGGGGTGTAAAGGCGGAAGCAGTGTTGCGGCCTCAGCGGTAAACGCGATGCTGAAAATAGCGGCGGCACAATAACAACGGCAAGAGGGAGGTTACACAGGAATAACGTACACCGAAGCTTAATATTATTAACCCGAAATGAGAAAACGGAATGGGGTGAGAATCCTCAACTATCCCGTAACTGTGATGGGAGCGAAAGCCAAAATATCCACTGTTTCACCCAAGTGAAACCGGAAGGACGGTGAGTAGGACGCCCTAAGTCAGGAGACGACTCATTTCAGTAACCTCGAGGAGGGGAAAATGTTTAAGAGAAGCTTAGTAGTAATCATAATTTTATTTGTTGCGGTATTTATATTTTCACAGGATGGATTTTCTATGACAAGAACGCTGAAAAAAGAGCCGGCTATTGTGATCGTCGCTTTTGGCACCACCACAAAGGCGCGTGTCACTTTTGACTATTTTGATGAACAGTTAAAAAAGGATATTGAAGAGGAATATAAAGGATACAAGGTGGAGTGGGCTTTCACCTCAACAATAGTGAGGGAGAGGGCAAACAAGAAGTTCAAAGAGGCCGGTGAGGATAGACGCTTCTTAAGCCTCGCACAGGTGCTGGCTAACCTTGAGGATGAAGGATATCGCAGAATTGCGATCCAGTCTCTGCATATATTCCCCGGACAGGAATACGCTAAGATGGTAAAGGTGATCGATGCCTTTAAGACGCTCGATATCGACATTGAGTATGGCGGTACACTGCTACATGACTGGAAATTCGCCTTTGAGGCCATCGACGCGCTCGCGGGGAACTTCTTAAAGCCTGACCAAGGCTCGAATGTTTTGGTGGCGCACGGTACTCCGCTCACTTATTTCGGCTCTAACTCTACTTATCTCGGTTTAGACCGTTACCTCTCGCAGAAGTATACGAATGTCTTTATCGGTGGCGTGGACGGTATTCTCACAAGGGAGCAGGCGTTAGAAAAAGCTAAGGAGTCTTCGACGAAGCGGGTTCGCCTCATCCCTTTTATGTACGTTGCCGGTGATCATATCATGAACGATATGATGGGTAGCAAACCTGAAGAAGACGGCTCTCTCTCATGGGCTCTTGAGCTTGAGGCGGCCGGTCTGAAAGTCGATACTCTTTATCAGGAGTATAAAGGTGAAAAGTACTATAAGGGGCTCGGTTTTTATCCCGCGGTCAACCATATATTCATAAAGCAGCTCAACGAATCTATCGAGCGGTTAGAAGAGTATTAAAGGTAAAAAATGCAAATACAACGATTGCTGACTACTATACATAGATGGGGCGGGCTTGGGCTCGCCTCGTTCATAATATTTTATTGCGTGACTGGAATAATGCTTAACCACAGGAAGTCTTTTGGCTATTCTATCGAAAAAGAGACTACCCGATATGAGGTCCCTAAGTCAGACAGCGCATTGATGAAATCGTTTATCGAATTTTACAAAAAGCAGATCGACCGGGAGGATGATCCGGCGGTCATAAAAATACGTGATGGTAATACAATTGAGTTCCTGTACGGGTTTCACGGTAGTACCACTTACATCATCGACCCTGAAAAGGGTATGATGGAGAAGGTCGAAAAATCAGATAAAGGAAGCCTCTACTTCTTAAACCGTTTACATAAGGCATTTAAGACCGGTACTTTCTGGTTGGTCTTTTCAGATATTGCCTCGGTTCTCGTGCTCATTATCACGATTACGGGGTTGGTTGTACTAAAATATAAAAAGACTGATTTCATATTCCTTTTATTAGGAGTCTTTGTACTTTTCACAGGGGCGTTTTTTGCATGAACGATAACAGTAACAATCATAAGTCAGTTTTGAAAGTCAGAGACCTCTACAAGAGATTCAATGACAACGTAGCGGTTGACAGAGTGAGTTTCAATATCAATGAGGGTGATTTTGTCGCGCTATTAGGACCTAACGGCGCGGGCAAGACAACGACTATTAAGATGCTGACCGGTCTTATTAAGAGCATGAGCGGCGATATCCACTACTACGGAGAGAGTTTTTTTGACAACATGAAAAAGTCAAAAAGCGTGATAGGTGTAGTGCCGCAGCAGAGTAACCTAGACCGTGACCTTACAGCGTATGAGAATCTCATGATGCACGCTATACTGCATGGTATGCCGAAAAGCTCGCGTAAGGAGAAAATAGACGCGGCACTAGAGTTCGCCGGTATCCTTGAGCAGAAAAACAACGAGGTGCGGACATTCTCCGGTGGGATGCAACGGCGGCTTGTTATTGTCCGGGCGCTCTTGCACGAGCCGAAGATATTGTTTCTTGATGAGCCTACTGTCGGGCTTGACCCGCGTATCAGGCATGAGCTGTGGAAACTCATAATAAAGATCAATCAGCTGAAGAAGACATCGATCCTGATGACTACGCACTATATCGAAGAGGCTGACAAGCTGTGTGATCGGGTATTGATAATAAATAGCGCCAGGATCGTTGCCGAAGACTCTCCAGAAACGCTAAAAAACGAGCTCGGGCGGTATGTTCTTGAGACGTTTAATGAAGAGAGTATCGACAAGCTGTTCTTCGCTACTCGTGAAGAGGCGGTCAAAAGTATGAAAGACAGCGAATGCGCCTGCAAGATCAGAGAGGTCAGCCTTGATGATGTATTCCTCGATCTGACAGGGAGGAGTATAGATGCTTAACGGTTTTAAAGGAGTATTATACCGCGAGCTCAGTCTGTATAAACGAAAAGCGCGCAAGCAGATATTAGCGGCATCCATTTCGCCACTGCTCTTCTTGATCGCTTTCGGGTGGAGCTTTGGTGAGGAGATGAGCGTCGGCGGACTCCCATATATCACTTTTCTGATCCCCGGTCTTATCACTATGAGCAGCCTTAATCAGAGTTATGGCATCTCACAAGAGCTCAACATCTCGCGATTTTACTTCCACGTTTTCGACGAGTATTTGATCGCACCGATATCGCCGCTGGAGATAGTCTTCGGAGAAGCCCTCTATGGTATGTTCAAAGGGCTCTTGAGCACCGGGCTCATATTAATATACTCACAACTCTTTTCTGTCAAGTTGACTTTCAGCCCTATATTCTTTGTGGCGATAACATTGCATACATTCATATTTTCATCGCTGGGGATAGCTATGGCGATGCTCATAAAAGAGCACAGAAGTCAGGCGACTCTCACCACCTTCGTCATAACGCCGATGATATTCCTTTGCGGAACGTTCTTCCCAGTAGAGAGGCTCCCAGCGGTTTTTAACACAGCAGTACACGCCCTGCCGCTGACCTATTCGACAAAAGTGATAAGAGCATCGCTGACTGGCGGCGCTTACGTACCGCTTCACATGATGCTACTCGCAGGATATGCGGTGATGTTTTTCGGTCTTGCTCTATACGCGGTAAGGAGGGTGGAAGCATGAAAAAAAGTAATTGGTTCATTATACTGTTTTTTATGACGCTCGCGCTGATCGTGGCGACTGTGTTCGCGGTCTCGATCGGAGCTGTAAAGCTGCCTCTCTTTAACATGACGACTGTTGAGAAAAATATTTTCTTTAACGTAAGGTTGCCGCGTGTTCTTCTGGCCGGGCTGGTCGGCGCCGCGCTTGTCATGAGCGGTGCGCTCTTCCAGTATGTTATGAAGAATCCGCTGGCTGACTCGTTCACAACAGGTACGTCGGCATCATCTGCTATGGGCGCGGTGATAGCGATAATGCTCGGGCTCGAAAAGCTAATTCCACTCTTCGCGCTTGCCGGTGGGCTCACGGGGCTTACGGCGGTATATAAGATCTCATCGGTGCGCAACAGAATACAGCCGGTAACGATGCTGCTTGCCGGAATTGTAATCAGCACATTCGCGTCGGCTACAATAAGCTTCATGAAATACTTAAGCGACGACGCGGTGAGTTCGATAATATTCTGGCTCATGGGTGGCTTCTCGTCAGCTTCTATCTCAAAAGTAATAATACTCGCGATCGCTATTATTGGATCATATTTATCGATACGAAGCGATTTTTTGAGCCTCGACATAATATGCTTTGACGACATGACCGCCGAAGCGAGCGGTGTAAACGTCGCGCGGCTGAGAAGAAAGATATTCTTTATCGCGTCCCTGCTGACCGCTTTTAGCGTCGGTTACGCGGGGATCATAGGTTTTGCCGGGCTCGTCATACCTCACATTATCAGGCTTTTGCGCATGGTCAAAGCGGCTGAACTACTACCGATGAGCCTGATCGGCGGCGGGCTGTTTATGATAACAAACGATCTTATCGCGCGAACGATACTTTCAGAAGGTCAAGAGTTGCCAGTCGGAATACTCACATCATTTATCGGTGGTATATTCTTTTTGACGCTACTCATAAAGAGGAAGAAGGAGCTCTTCTATTTTGATTAGACTTGATGAAATAGTCGCGACACAAGGTGACTTCTCTTTGAGCGTTAAGAGCTTGAGCATTAAGGAGAGTGGGCTTGTCGCCGTGCTCGGTAATAACGGTAGCGGCAAGACTACTTTTCTCTCGCTACTTTCAGGGCTAAAGAGCTATGAGGGGAGTTATGAACTTAGCGGTAAGGATTTTGGATCATATTCGGCGAAGTCGGCGGGTGAGATATTGAGCCTGCTCCCACAGTCCGGCGCTTTGAACATGCCGTTTGATGTGTTCTACGTCGTACTTACGGGCAGGTTTATTCATACTGACGGGCGGAGTTATTCCAAAGAAGATTTTGATGAGACTGAGCGGGTGATGATAGAGACTGACATCATGCACCTTAAAGAGAGACCGTTTAATGAACTGTCCGGCGGGGAAAAGCAGAGGGTGCTCCTTGCCAGGACAATAAACAAGGATACAAAGGTTCTTCTCTTAGACGAGCCTTTCAGCGACACCGATATTCTGCATCAGCATAAACTGATCGGCCTCTTAAAAGAGCTGGCGAAGAAAAAACTGATTATAGTGGTGATCCATGACCTTTCGCTCGCGATAAGAGAGTTCGAGCGGTTTTTGTTCTTCGAATCAGGGACACTATCTTATGACGTGACTCCAGAAGAGATCGATGAGGAAAGGCTCTCAAGCATTTTCGGGGTCAGGGTCAAATTCATAAAAGAAGCCAGCAAATTATTTATATATACGGAGGAAGTATGAAATCAAACATAAAAATTATTGTTTTAGCTGTTATGGTTCAGCTAACCATCGCGGCTACGGCATTTTCTTACGATAGGATAATAATACTGTACGGCGCTGTAAGTCCGATCATAAAGGAGCTCTCTCTCTCTGATAAAGTTGTCGGTGTCTCAAGGTCTGACACGGTATTTACTCAAACGACAAAGCTCGGCTCTCATCTTCGCCCTAACGTCGAGCTGATCATCGCGCTTGAACCTGACATCATCATTGCTGGCTCAAAGCGGACATTTAATGAAGAGATGGTGGAAAGCGTGAAGGTAAAGGTGATTTATTTTGATCCGCAGACGCTTGACGAGGTGTTAGAAAAGATCACCGAGCTAGGTGAGCTTTTCAGGCAGGAGGAAAGGGCAAAAGAGCTTGTGATAAGTTGCAAGGAGAAATTAAAGGGGGTCAAACCGCTTTCAAAAAAGCCAGAGGTAATATATGAGATAAGCGCTGAGCCGCTAAGGATCGCCGGTAAGAAGAGCATAGTGACATCGATAATAGAAGCGGCTGGTGGTGAGAACGTTATAACTATTGAGAAGAAGCACGTTGTCTTGTCACCCGAAGTCATTTTGAAAGCTGAGCCGGATTATTACTTCTACCAAACAGGACCGATGAACAAGAACCCGTCACCGGTAAAGGAGCGCGACCAGTTCGTGACGCTAAAAAGTGAGATCGTCAATGTAGATCAGTATGAATTCGCGAGGGCCGGGTTAAACGTTTTTGACGCTGTAATAAAAATGAACCGCATTTTTGGGGACAATCCTCAATTTAGAGGAGAGAATAATGAGTAAAGCAGTATATTCAATCGGGCTCGGTCCCGGCGACCATGAGCTGATAACGGTTAAGGCGATAAAAGTCCTTGAGATCTCGGACGTTGTCGTTGTTCCTCAATCTGACCGGCTCGGCAGAAGTGTCGCAAAGGAGATAATCCAGCACTACATAGACGAGTCAAAGGTTATGATGTATTACTTCCCGATGACGAACGACAAGGATGACCTGAAGAAGCGTTATACAGAGTTGGCCGGGGAAATATATGACCTGCTAGAAGCCGGTAAGTCGGTCGCATATGTCACGATCGGTGATTCTACAGTCTACAGCACAGCTAATTATATTACTGAAAAGCTGAACGCGATAGGGGTGGATGTCATACAGGTGCCCGGGATAAGCACCGTCAGTGCGGCCTCGGCGAAGCTTGGTCTGCCGGCATGTGTCAAGGGCGAGCATTTCGGCGTATACGAAATGCCTGAAGACGCGGACAAGGCTGTTGAGCTTATTAAGAGGCATCCAACGACATATTTTCTAAAAGTGCATAAAAAGCTTAATGTCCTTATCGATGCGGTAAAGTCGGCAGAGCCTGAGAGCGCTCATCTCGTTAGCAGAGTCGGGCTTGATGGGGAGGCTTCTTACGATATACTTAACGCGCCACCTAAAGAGAATGAGGCGTATCTGTCGATTGCCATGATCAAGCGAAGGGATTAACGCATGAGAAGAGGATTCACAACAGGTAGCGCTGCGACCGCGGCAACCAAAGCGGCGTTGCTCAGGCTGTTAACTGCGGCTACCCCGAACAGCGTGGAGATATTCCTGCCTGATGGCAGTGCGCTGAAAATACCTGTAGAGAGTTGCACTGACTGCGCCGCTGATCAGGCTCAAGCGGCGGTACGAAAAGACTCCGGCGGTGATTATGACGTTACGCACGGTGAGCTGATATGCGCAAAAGTGCGGCTCGTTGAGACCCCGGGCATAACGATAAAAGGCGGCCACGGCGTCGGTGTAATCACCAAAGCCGGACTATCTGTTGCAGTTGGGGAGAGTGCGATCAATCCTGTGCCGTGCAGTATGATAACGAATGAGGCCTCGCTCTTACTCCCGAAAGGAGCCGGTGCCGAGATAACTATCAGCGTGCCACGCGGCGAACAGCTCGCGAAAAAGACGCTAAACGCACGGCTCGGGATCGTTGGCGGAATATCTATAATAGGCACCACCGGGATAGTCGAGCCGAAATCGCTAGCCGCTTACAAAAAAACGCTTATCCTTCAGCTCAACGTTATAGCGGCTACCGGTACAAAGTACGTAACTCTACTGCTCGGCTATGTCGGGGAGAGGTACTTCAATAAGGCGTTCGGTCTTAAGGATGAAGAGTGCCACGGTGGCTTAAAAATGATAAAAATCGGTGACCACGTAGGGTTCATGCTCGAAGAATGCGCGAAGAGAGGCTTTGAAAAAGTGCTGCTCGCCGGCCACATCGGTAAGCTGGTGAAGTTGGTCAACGGTCAGTTTAATACGCATGTCAACTGCGGCGATGAGCGAATAGGCACTATCGTGAAGTACGCCAAACGCGCCGGGGCGTCGCAGGAAGTGATCCGGGAAATAGAAGATCAAACGATGGCAGAAGCAGTGATCGACATAATAAAACGAAACGATAAAATGAAGATATTCGATGAGATAGCTGATGATGCCGTCGCGAAGATAGACGAGCTCGTCGGCGGGAGACTTGGCGTACACTGTGTTATCCTCTCGCTCGATGCTAAAGTCATAGGTCAGAACAGAATGGAAGATAGCAGAATATGAACAAGGCATATATTATCGGGGTAGGTCCTGGCGCGAAGGAGTATCTGCCAGAGATCGCGCTTGAAAAGATTATGCAGGCCGATACTCTGATCGGCGCGCAGCGGAACCTCGCTGAGTTTGAGAGCCTGGGGAAAGAGACCATAGTCATAAAAGGCAACTTTGATGAGATGATCTCATATATCAAGGCGAACCGCGCTGGCAAAAAAATCGCGCTGCTTGTCTCTGGAGACAGCGGTATCTACAGCCTTTTAGGGCTGATAAACCGGTGCCTGAAAAAGAACGAATACGAGGTGGTGCCGGGGATAAGTTCGATGCAGCTCGCCTTCGCGCGGATCGCTGAGAGCTGGCATGACGCGCTGATCCTAAGCCTGCACGGGCGACGTATCAATGACCTGGCTGAGAAAGTCGTGGGCGCGTCGAAGGTTTTTCTGTTTACCGATTCAGCGCTACCACCCGAGAGGATAGCGGCGCACCTGCTGGCAAAAGGTGTTAAGGATAAAAAGGCGATCGTGTTTGAAAATCTTTCTTACCCGAGTGAGAGGATCGTCGAGGCAAGCCTTGAAGAGTTGAGCGAGATGAGCGGCTTCGGCCTGTGTGTAGTAATAATCAAAGATTTATAGGAGCGAACAAAGTGAAAGTGTACTTCATTGGTGCCGGGCCGGGTGACCCTGAGCTACTGACTATCAAGGCGGCGAAAGTGATCGAAAAGGCTGACATAGTCATATATGCCGGTTCGCTGGTCAGCAAAGAGATACTTACGCTGTGCAAAGATAGCGCCGCGATATATGATTCGAGCGGTATGAATTTAGATGAAGTTTTAAGCGTCATCGGTGATGCTATCGGCAGTGACAAGATCGTCGCGCGGCTCCACACCGGTGATCTGTCGATTTACAGCACCATACAAGAGCAGATTGACTGGTGCGAGAGAAACGGTGTCGAGTACGATCTCATCCCGGGTGTCAGCTCTTTTCAGGCGGCGGCCGCGGCTCTGCGCCGACAGTTTACGCTCCCCGGGGGGAGCCAGACGATAATCCTGACGAGGATCTCGGGGCGGACTTTGGTTCCCGAAGAAGAGGCGCTCGAAAAGCTTGCGAAAAGCGGCGCGACGATGGTGGTTTTCTTAAGTATAGACAAAATAGGCATTGTTGTTGAAAAATTGCGTGAGAGCCGCCCAAAAAGCACGCCTGTAGCGGTAGTCGAGAGAGCGTCGTACAGCGATGAACGGATACTCACCGGTACGCTTGATGATATTGCCAAAAAGGTGGAGCGTGCAGGGATCAAGCGCCAGGCGTTGATAATAGTCGGTGATGTCTTGAAAAGAGAATACGAAAAATCCAAATTATATGACAAACATTTCGCGCACGGATTCAGAGAGGGTAAAGCAGAATGAAGATCGCGATAGTAGCGATAACCGAAAACGGATACGCGACCGCAAGCAAGTTAAGTCGCTCTTTTCCTGATAGTTCGGTATATTTCCCGTCTAAAAGTGGCGAAGGCAAAACCGCCACACTATTTAGATGCAAAGTCTCCGAACTGGCAGGTACGTTATTTGCCGAATATGACGGAATAATATTTTGCATGGCGCTCGGGCTTGTCATCAGGGTCATCGCGCCTTATATAAAGAGCAAGTACAGCGATCCGGCCATAGTGGTCGTGGATGAGGCGGCAAGGTACGCCATAAGCGCGCTCTCGGGTCATGAAGGCGGCGCGAACGATCTCGCGATAAAAGTGGGGAACATACTAAGCGCTCAGCCGGTGATAACAACCGCGTCAGAATCCGCGAAGAATATAGTGATCGGAGTCGGGTGCCGTCGCGGTATAAAAAAAGAAGAGGTGATAGAGGCTGTAGAGGCGGCGGTCAGTGATTCTGGGCACATCATCAGCGATGTCAGCTGCATAGCGACAATCGACATAAAACAGGACGAAGCAGGTCTGCTCGAAGCCTGCAAGACGCTTGGCGTTCCGTTCAGGATAGTTTCATCTGACATGATAAGGTACTTCAAAGGAGATTATCACAGGTCAGATTTTGTGAATGAAAAAATAGGAGTAGAGGGGGTATGCGAACCATGCGCACTACTAGTAGCGAGAAGACCGGAGCTGATAGCGCCGAAAAAAGTATTCAGCAGAGTGACGATCGCGATAGCAAAGGAAGGTTAAGTATCGTCGGTATCGGTCCGGGTGACGCGGGTAACATGAGCATGAGGGCGCTTGAGGCGATAAGGAGCTCTCAGGTGATAGTCGGTTATAGCACATACATAAAACTGCTTGGCGACCTGGTTATTGGCAAAGAGACGATCGCGACGGGTATGACCCGCGAGATAAAAAGGACGCGGCTCGCTATTGACAGCGCTCTGTCAGGTAAGTCTGTCTGCTTTATTTCAAGCGGTGACGCGGGTGTTTACGGTATGGCGGGGCTCGCTTTAGAGATGTTGAGCGCTGATGAGGACGCGGCGATAAATATCGATATCATCCCGGGTATCATCGCCGCGACAAGTTGCGCGAGCCTTTTGGGCGCTCCTTTGATGCATGATTTCGCGACGATATCTTTGAGCGACCTACTGACGGACTTAGAGCTTATCGAAAAGAGGCTCGAACTAGCGGCTAAAGCGGATTTTGTTATTGTGATATACAACCCGAAAAGCAAGCGGCGTACAAAACCGCTTGATCGCGCGTGGGATATTCTGATGAAGCATAAAGCGCCCAAAACGCCGGTCGGGATCGTGCGAAATGCGGGACGGCATGAGACCAGCGTAAAGATTACTACTTTGCAAGAGATGCTCTCTTGTGATATTGACATGTTGACTACAATAATAGTTGGAAACTCACAGACTTATATAAAAGGTGATTATATGATAACTCCAAGAGGGTACAGCGGGAAATCAGATTATTTGAGAGGTGTTAAATGAGTAGAGGTACGGTTTATCTCGTTGGCGCGGGGCCGGGCGACCCGAAACTTATTACGCTAAGAGGGCTTGAGCTGCTAAAAGAGGCTGATGTGATTGTCTACGATTTTTTGGTGAACAAGCAGCTTTTGGCATTCGCGAAGGATGGCGCCAAGCTCATCTGCGCGGGTAAGGCGCGAAACCATCACCTTATGAAGCAAGACGAGATCAATGCCCTGCTCGTTGATAAAGCTCAAAAGGCCGAGATGGTGGTGCGTTTGAAGTGCGGTGATCCGTTTCTCTTCGGGCGCGGGGCAGAAGAAGCGGCCTATTTGAGAGAGCGGAATATCCCGGTGCGTGTGGTCCCGGGCTTGAGCTCGGCGATAGCGGTTCCTACCGCTTGTGGCGTACCACTGACGCACCGCGACCACAGTGCATCTGTCGCTATAATGACCGGGCACAGGAGAGAGGGCAAGGAGTTAGCGATCGTAAACGCTGATACACAGCTGTTTTTGATGACTGTCAGCAATTTAAAGAACATCGTGAAAAAGCTGATTGAGAATGGGAGAAGCCCAGACACACCATGTATGTTGATTGAAAAAGGGACATATAAGGATGAGAGAAGCGTTAAAAGTACTTTAACAAATATTGTTACAGAAAGCGAAAAAAATTGTATAAAACCACCGGCGATTTTTATTGTCGGTGATACTGTTTCATAAAAGAGGAAAAAAATAAATGAAATTCAGGCATGGTGGGGATTTATGGGGGATTGCCAAATCAGCGGGAATGAAACGCGAGGATATTATTGACTTTTCAGCGAATGTCAACCCGCTTGGGGCTCCAAAGTGGTTGCGGTCTGTTATCAGCTCAAACTTGAGCCGGATCACTGATTATCCTGATCCATTCTGCGCGCCGCTTATTGAAAAGATAGCCGCTAAACATAATATCTCCAGCGATGAAATTCTCATAGGTAACGGCTCCACCGAGCTTTTGTACCTTCTGCCGAGGGCTGTGAAAGCGGATCGCGCGCTTGTAGCGGTACCGGCTTATGTCGATTACGAACAGGCCGCGGAATCCGCCAAGCTTCCTGTAGAAACAATAGTGATGAGCAGTGCAAGCGATTTCGCACTGAACATTGCCACGCTTAGTTCTCGCTTAAGAGGTGGTGAGCTCGTCTTTATCGGCAGTCCGAATAACCCGACCGGTAGTATTTGCGAGGCTTCAGCGATCAGGTCGCTTGCTGACTCGTGCCCCGGCTCTACCTTCATAATTGACGAGGCATTTGCTGACTTTGTCGATCGGTTTGACAGTCTGATAAATAATCGCCCCAAAAATGTAGTTGTCCTGCGTTCATTGACGAAGATATTCGCGATACCGGGCTTAAGGCTCGGATATGTCATAGCTGATAAAGAAATAATCAGTACGATGAAAAATCTCCAACCGCCATGGTCGGTCAACACGCTTGCCCAGGCTGTTGGAGAGAGAGCGATAGGTGATGCGGATTACATCAAAGAAACCCGGGTTTATGTAGATGATAAGAGAAATGAACTATATAAAGCTCTTGTTTCTGTAGCTGACCTGCATGTTTATCAGGGAGCGGCAAACTATCTTCTGGTGCGAATAAAAACAGATAAAACAGATGCCGTGAGGCTCGCTGGAAACCTTCTGAAAAAAGGCATCGCTATCAGGGCCTGCGATAATTATGACGGCCTTGACAATAGCTATTTAAGAGTGGCTGTTCGAACGGGTGAAGAGAACGAGATGCTGCTAAAAGCGATAAAGGCTGAACTCGGTATAGCTATCCCTCCCGGAAAGAAAAGTAAAACGAAAGCGATAATGTTTCAGGGCACCAGTTCTAACGCCGGTAAGAGCGTCCTCACCGCCGCGATGTGCCGTATATTGTTGCAGGACGGTTACAGCGTCGCACCGTTTAAGGCGCAGAATATGTCACTCAATTCGTATGTCACGAAAGGTGGTGGTGAGATGGGGCGCGCGCAGGTGGTGCAGGCAAAGGCGTGCCGTCTTGAGCCGGATGTGCGGATGAATCCGCTTCTCTTAAAACCTAGCAGCGACACCGGCTCTCAGGTGATCTTAAACGGTAAACCTGTAACAAATATGAGCGTCAAGGAGTATTATCGCTACAAAGATCAAGCAGTGGAAAAGGTGCGTGATGCGTACGATTCGCTCGCCGCGGAACATGATATAATCGTATTAGAGGGCGCGGGCAGTCCGGCGGAGATCAACCTCAAACAGTATGATCTCGTCAATATGAACATGGCGCGCTACGCCGAGGCGCCGGTCATCCTCGTCGGAAATATCGACCTTGGTGGCGTATTCGCCGCGTTCGTAGGGACGATGGAACTGCTTGAAGAGTGGGAGCGCAAACTCGTCGCCGGCTTTATCATCAACCGTTTCAGAGGTGACGCGAGCCTGCTAGGCGACGCGCTCGACTACACGTATTCGCATACAAACAAAAGAGTACTCGGTGTATTACCGTTTATCAGGGATTTGGGGCTGCCCGAGGAGGATTCCGTCGAGTTTAAGAGCGGCAATCTTGATCACGCGCACAAAAGCGGCGATGCCATCGAGATCGCGGTTATCGATCTGCCGCACATCTCTAACTTCACCGACTTTGATTCATTGCGGCTAGAGCCTGACGTTCATATTAGAACCATCCGTCATCAAAGTGAACTTGACAGCCCTGATGCGATTATATTGCCGGGTAGTAAGAATGTAATAAATGACCTGAGGTACCTTAAGGATAATGGCCTGGCTGAAAAGATATTCACACTTTATAAAGAAGGGAATACGGAGATAATCGGTATCTGCGGCGGCTTTCAGATGCTCGGGGATACGATCCGCGACCCTCAACATATTGAATCAAAAGTCGATGAGATCACAGGAATGGGGATCTTACCGATCTCCACAACTTTAGCGCCCGAGAAGACTTTGGCGAGATTCAGCGCACAGCATGTTGATTCAGAGCTTGATGTCCATGGCTATGAGATACATCATGGGGAGACGGATATCAAAAGAGCCGCACCACTACTGCGCCGGTCTGATGGGAAATTTACCGGAGCCTGCCAAAATAACGCACGTGTATGGGGAACGTACATGCATGGTATCTTTGATTCAAACCGATTCCGCCGCTGGTTTATTGACAGATTACTAGTCAAAAACGGCCTGCCGCCGGTCGGTAAGGTGATGGTAAAGTATGAGATCGATTCCGCGCTTGACAGGCTCGCGAACGTGGTGAGGGAGAGCCTCCCAATAGACGAGATATACGAAATGCTGGGTATCAAATGAGATTAGAGTACCAAATAGTCGCGGCAATTATGCTTGATATGCTCATTGGTGACCCGAGATGCTTCCCGCATCCGGTCAAGCTTATCGGCGCCCTTGCGTCCGGGCTTGAGAGAGTCGTCAGACAAAACATAAGAAACGAGTGGGCGGGTGGTATCATCACCGCCTTTTTGGTTATAACGATAACAGGCGGGACTGCGCATCTATTATTGATTGGCGCTAAGAGTCTTTCCGCTCTGAGCGCGAATATAGCTTCTATTGTCATCATCTATTTCACTCTCTCGATAAGGGATTTGCTAAAGCATGGCAACGACGTTTTCAAGGCTCTAAATAGAGGCGATATTCCACTGGCACGCAGGCGTGTGGCGATGTTAGTCGGGCGCGATACAGAACATCTCGATGAAGCGGGGATAGCTCGCGCTGCCGTGGAGAGCGTTGCCGAAAACCTGACAGATGGTATCGCCGCGCCGCTTTTTTATGCAGTGCTTTTTGGGCCGGTCGCCGCGATCACATATAAAGCGATCAATACTCTTGATTCTATGTTTGGTTATAAAAACGAGCGATACCTTCATTTTGGGTGGGCGGCCGCAAAAATCGATGATGTGGCTAATTTTATTCCGGCAAGGCTCGCGTCAAGGCTGATCCCCGTTGCCGCGATGATGTTGAGATACAGGCCGTTAAACTCGGTGAAGATGATATTCCGGGATGGACAAAAACACCCAAGCCCCAATTCCGGGCTGACTGAGTCTGCCGTCGCCGGGGCTCTCGGTATAGAGTTAGGTGGCTTAAGTCACTACGCCGGTGAGCCGTCGGAAAAGCCGAAGATCGGCGACCCTGATGTGCAGATCAACCGGCACCACATATCAAACGCTAATGCTCTGGTATTTACAGTCTCACTATTAGTATCGATTACTTTGTTGAGCTTAAGGCGCTTATTCTAATCGATCTAAAGTGCCTTAATGTCAAACATGGTTTTCGTCCCTTTATCCCAGTTATCCCAAAGGAAATCAGACTCTTTCCCATCAGCTATCAACCTGAAAGCATAACGTACCTGCTCTTCGTAGAATTCACAAAACGCCCCGGTCTCTTTCATACTGCCGTTCATCTCATGAGCTTCGGCAGGACATGGTGAACCGCAGAAGTGACGTATCGCACACTTATTACACGGCTCAATATCTTCCACTTTCCGCTCAGTCACCTTATTAAATGCGGGGCTTTTTATAACATCAGCGATGCTGTCTTCAAACAGGTTACCACCTTTGAATTCGGGTAAGCCGATGAACTCACTGCATGGGAACATGTCACCGCCCGGGGCCAGCGCAAAGAAACACCTGCCGCCACCACATGGGGATATATCACACATAAGGCGCCTCGCTGGCGGAGCGATGATTCCGATCACGATATTCGCGAAGTTGGCGACAGTAAGTTTACGACCGGTCTCGCGATAAAGCTCATGTGTACGGTCAAGCGCGGCGATAAAATGCTTCGCTGACAGATCATCGGCGGCTCTTACATCCCTCGCTCCAGGGAGTGTGCAGCGCACAACATTAAGCATACATGTCGGCACTTCCCAGCCATGCAAAAAATCTACAATATCACTAAGGTGTGTGACATTCTTTTCAGTGATCGTCGCGATAACGCTGTAACTGTCATATCCCTTTAACTTACCCATTGTGGAGATAACTTGATCATATACGCCCTCACCAGACCAGGTCATCCTTGTTTGATTCGCTATTTCTGGTACGGAGCTGTCCAGGGATATCCCGATACCAACACCGTTTGATGTAAGAAAATCAATCGCCTTATCATCAAGCAGAGTCGCGTTGGTCTGGACACCAAAGTTGAAATCATCCTTGAACTCTTTGATCCCGGCAAATACCGCGTCACGCGCGAGCATAGGTTCCGCGCCATGGAAGACCACTTGAGGTCTTCTACCACCATGGACAGTTTTGGCGAAATATTCCTTTAGCCGCGCTAGTGCGTCGATCAGTTTGCCTTGCGACATATGCTCACCGTCCTTACGCATTGCCGCGGGAATGTAGCAGTAACTGCAATTAAGGTTACAACGCTCAGTCGGGTTAAAATAGACGGCTGAAGGCTTTAACCCAAATCTAAGGGTCTGCATCTCTAACTTAAAGTCTGGTATCCTATCCTTAAATGACGACATCAGTTCTCTGTCAGAAAGAGTGTCGCACAGCTTCTCCTTTTTGACGAGCATCCATAACGCCGTGTCCGGTTCCACCAGCGCAACAAAATCCTCATGACCGATGTCGAGAGGTTGCAGGGGTAAGCCGGTTCCGCTGTTAACAAAACGACCCGTAGAAGGGCACTTCAAATTAGACGATCCTATCGTTGACAATTTTACTTATCTCCCTTATCGATCAGGATGTAGTGCGAAAGACCGGTACCGCCTGCCTCACAGCTTTTGCGGTAAGATATAATATCCTTCTTCTCTACGCTCACTTTTTTCTTCTCGTTTACTTTTTTCATTTCCTTCCTCCTGTGATATTATTTTCAAACGTTATTAATAAAATAAAAAAAACGGGTTCTAGCAGACGCAATTATCTGCTAGAACCCGTTACCATAAGATTCAAGTATATTATTGGTTACTTTCAATACGTCTTCTGGCTCTCGGATCAGCCTACTCATCACACCTTCCCATCTAACTAGTAGACAGTGACTTTATTGTGATTTTCGTCCCCGGTTACAGCGGCGGGACCGCCACGGACTTTAACCGTGTTCCGTTTATTAAAAGAGACAACCCTTACTTATCGCAAAGGGTATCATAAGGGTATTATCTTGTCAAATCAATATTGCCATGACCAGTACGAATATCTCGGTCAGTTCATTTGTTGGAGGGTGTCAAGACTTAACACAACTGATACTCTGTTTTAGAACGTCGGATAACTGCTTGTAATATAAGAGATTATACCTTTATGATATGACGGTTTTAAAAATGATGCCAGGAAGTGATTTTCTACTAATTTCCCGATTTTGTAAACAGGACTTAGGTTTTTTCTATAAATGGTATGCTTTTGTGTCTTTAGCAACTTTATCTATGTCAAATATGCTACGCCATAACTGCCTGATAATATGTGTGTTCGG
>JAJRXV010000135.1 GCA_024276115.1 Deltaproteobacteria bacterium | reverse complement strand
ACTGTATCTTTATGCTCATACGCGCGCTTTTTCAGGGCATCGAGCAGAGCGTTTATCTTTTTGATGATTATGTTCGACGCCTGCTTTAACTGGTAGGCGAACGCTGTGTCAAGCACATCAGAAGATGTCAGCCCCATATGTATGAACCGGGAATCCTCCCCGACGTACTCCTCAACATTGGTAAGGAACGCGATCACATCATGCTTCGTCACCTTCTCTATTTCGAGTATCTTGTCGGCATCGCACTTCGCGTTTTTCTGGATATTTTTAAGCGCGTCATCAGGTACCAGCCCAAGCTTGTTCATCGCTTCACAAGCGGCGACCTCTACCTTCAACCACGCGTTATACTTGTTTTCGTCCGTCCATATAGATGCCATTTCTTCGTTTGAATATCTGCTTATCACGTTTTTCTCCTCTTTGTACGCTTTAATATTTTTGCCCCTTATACCATACCACGCTCTTAATGTCTACTGGTTCCCCGCCGTTTTCACGGTTTCCCGGGGGATATGACCATGATTCATGTCGCTGACACCAGCTTATCGACGTTGCCTTAGCGGTGTTATCATTTTTGACAACGCGACTAACCGCTCCTCTTCCGCCTCGTTTAGTTTTCTGAATATATACGCCAGCGAAACGCTATAAGCGAGCGCGAAGAATATTTTGAACAATCTGGCGATAAAACCAATGTGAAGAAAAACAAACACGTAAACCATCGCGAACGCCAGCAGAAAAAAGATGATTTCGAATATGAAGAGGCTCCATATTTGACCGTCGCTTATCTCGCCGCTTCTCTTGATCGCCATCAGTGGTGACTCCCCCTCCCCGACGATGAAGAAGATATAAAACTGATATTTCAGCAGTATCAGGTTCTCAACAGCGACTAAGATAGCCATGACGAGATACGATAGCGATTCATACTCGGCGGTGTCAGGGAAGTATTCCCCCATCAAATAATCCGCCACTGTCGGGATGAGTCCGGTCATAACATAAAGTATGCTCAAGCCCGCGGCCGCTTTGAAAAATAGCGGTATTTTTTCGAAGAAATCAATAACGCCGACGCCCTCATGATTGGCGAGCATCAAGAAAATATTCGCGGCGCCGATTTTGAATACCACGAGAAGGATACCGTAGACAGCAGCTCCGAGTATCATCAGGTTTGTTGGATTGTCCATAAAAAAGCTGTATTTTACGGCGATGCCACCGGTAATAATGGCTACAAGGTACAGAAAAATGAATATGGCGAACCCGAGCCAGAAAAATAGCATGAACTCCTCTGAAACTGTGTCATAGCCGAACGATATCGCCTCACCAACAGAAAACTTTTTATCCGCCATTTTGTCCCTCCTCCTTCAAGTACCGCTCCACGTTAAAAACATCATCATCCTTCGGCTTCCCCGCGAGTTGCCGGTAGGTATATGTAAACGAGAGCCCCGCGATACTTCCAGAAACAAACGCGGGGATTTTTTGCAAAAATACTACGATAAAATACTGCGCCGCCAGGTTGTGCCGATACGTCGCGTAAGCCTCAGAAGCTTTCCACGCGCGCAACGAAAGGCTTGTTATCAGTTGTGGTATTGCTATTATGAGGATCATAACAATCCCGAGCAGAAATATTTTACGCTGATTATCATGAGCTATTTTCAGGCTTTCTTTGAACGCGTTTATAACTGGACAACCTCTCTCAATCATAAGACAGTGGTAAAAGAGAAAACCGTATAGCAAGAGCACCGAAAAAATCATTGCTACAATGTATAGTTGACGCGAATAATCAGGGCTCTGTGAAAAGAGGTCTATACCGGCCATCTTCGCGGTGAAGTAAGAGAGCGCCGGGAATAGGCTGACCATAAGAGCGAATAGTATATTCGCCATGATAAGCCGTGGCCAGAGGTGAGAGTTCCCAAAAAAACTGTCACCGATAGAAGGTTCTTTCTTGTCAACTATGTCTAAAAATATTTTTGTCATAGCGATCTGGATACTGACAGAATATATAATAAAAGCCGCGAACTCAAGCAGATACGGCGCCCACCTCCAGCTGACCGACGGAAACATGCCGCGGAGTTGTATGACCAGCCCCCAGCCGCCCGCGTGCGACATGTAGTTAAAGAAAACAAGCAAAATAGTAGTCAGAAATGATATGATAAGAAAAAGCGGTATGAAAATATTCGGGTGAGCGGTTAGCCCCCGAACACCGAAACGAAACGCTTCTTTGATTGAAAAATCTCTGCTCTCCAAGAGGTATCCCCATTAAGTAGCTAAAATTAGTGATAATAAGGTTAGCGTCACACCCCGACCACTGCCGCGGGTCGGTACTGGTTGGCGATGACGAACAGCAGATCGCTGTTCTCATTGCTCTTGTATGGCTCTATGAGGTCGCGGTAGACATGCGACTCGTTGTTGTTCGTCTCGCTCAAGTGTCCGACGACGATATGTCGCGTTTTTTCGGTAACGATCTCGTTTATCAGCTCAAACGCGTCAACGTTCGACAGGTGTCCATGCCGGCTCCTGATGCGCTGCTTCAGGTGCCACGGGTACGGTCCGTTCATCAACTGCTCGTAATCGTGGTTCGACTCGACAAGCAGGATGTCGCAATCACTTAAAGCGTTGCGTACGAGGTTCGTGACGATCCCCATATCTGTCGCGAGCCCGGCTTTTTTGTCATCCGCCGTGATGGTAAACCCGACCGGATCGGCGGCGTCATGCGACACCGAGAAGGGGGATATCTCAAGCTCGTTTATCCGAAACGGCTCCGCGGAGTCGAACTCATGCAGGTTCCGCACCTTTCCGAGTTTGCTTTCCGCGCTTTTTAGGGTTGGGTAGTTGAGGTATATATCCGCCCCGATCTTGCGCGAAAAAACACCGAGCCCTTTTATGTGGTCGCTATGTTCGTGAGTTATGATGACCGCGTCGATCTGATCCGGGGTTAGGCTGATCCGCTCGAGCCGCGCTGTGAGGTCTTTTAGTGAAAGTCCTATATCTATCAGTATCTTACTTTCAGCCGTTTGCAACAAGTGGCAGTTCCCCTTGCTGCCGCTTGCGAGTGAACAAAACTTCATCTGGCGTTTATGCTCCTTTGGTTTGTCTGAGAAATTGTTTGGATTATATAGAAAAAACGGTCAAAAAGCAAGGAATATTGGTCAGCTTTCCCTTTTTTTAAGCACTGAATGAGACAAATTAACAAATCCTACCACTTATTTTTTTCGCTACTCTCTGTATATTCTGGTCCTGGGTTCCCGATTACAACCTCGGGAATGACGGCGTGGGAAGGCGGGAATGACGGTGTGGGAGGTATGAAATGACGTGGGAGTAATTCTTTAGCCCCTAGAACCCTAGTCTCTTGCCCCCCTAGAACCCTAGTTTTTTTTACTCCCCGCCCATAGTCTCCAAAACGTGCTTGAACTTATCCTCGATGTTAAGGAAAGCGTTAACGATATTCGGGTCAAAGTGCCCGTCATTCATCATCTTCAGCACTATTGATTTCGCCTCGTCATACTTGATGGCCGGTTTGTACACCCGCTTTGATGTTACCGCGTCAAACACGTCGGCGAGCGCGACGATCCGGGCTGAAAGCGGTATGTCCTCACCCTTCTTACCGAACGGGTAGCCTTTGCCGTTGAACCTTTCGTGGTGGTAGTAGGCGACTTCCTTGCCGATCGTCAAAAACGACTCGATCCCGAGCTGCTTGTCCGCCGCGGCGAGCGCGTCACCACCAATCACAGTATGTTTTTTCATCGTCACCCACTCATCTTCGTTCAGCGCGCCTGGCTTCTGCAATACTCTGTCCGGGATACCGACCTTACCGATGTCGTGCAGTACTGCCGAGGTGTAGAGCGAGTCTACATAGTCTTTGGTGATGCGGAACTTGTATTCGTCCCAACCCGAGAGCTCTTCTGCGAGCAGTTTACTGTAGAGACTCATCCGCTCAAGATGCTGTCCGGTCTCCTTATCGCGATATTCCGCCAGTTTTGAGAGCCCGAGGATAGCGATGTTCTGCACCTCTGTCACGAGCTGGATATTTGTCTCGAGCTCCTCAGAGTACTCGATCAGCTCGTACTGGAGGATCTTCGTCTGTTGAGACGACCGCAGTATCGCGCGCGCGAAGACGGCGTAGAGTATCATCCCGCCACCGATAGTAAACACCCACACAAAGAGCCACGCCAGATAAATGCTCTTCGATATCGTGGCGGGGCTTTTGTACGCCTCGATGATAGCGGTGACACCATCGTCAAACGATATCGGTACGAACACCTCGAATATCCTGCTCTCCCGCCGGACAAAATCAGTGTTTTTTTCGTCCTTTTCGGCAAAACCGTATACGAGTTTATCTTTCAACGCTTTTTTGACACGCTCCTCTTCGGCGGTGAGTCCGATTATCCTTTCGTTGTCTGACCATCTTATTTTTCCGGTGGGGTTGATGATATTGATCCGCTTCGCGTTGAGGACTCTCTTCAACTTCATGAGTTTTTTACCGGTCTCACCAGAAAGCTGAGCAGATTTTATCACCGAGAAATCCAGCTCTTTCGCGTCGAAATTCTCCGCCACATACGATTTGACAAATTCGACTACAGATTGCGCGTTATGGCTCTGGAGCTGGTACGACAAAAAGTAGCTTATAAAAAGGCTCAATACGACAGTGGAAAGTAAAATCATCAGAAAACTGATTGCCGAGAGTTTGGTTGTTGGGTCTTTTGGGTCCCTGATTTTTATTATAAATTCTTTGATTTTCTTAAAAAAGCTCATACATCAAATATACCTTACTATAAAAAAATAACAAGTGTTTTTATGGGCATGTTGCCCATCGCCTCACCCTGAAAAAAAACTTGCAATAATATCCAGATGTTTTAAGATAAGAGTGTGAAAAACATGATGACAGAGCGTGAAACGAAACAAAACGTCGCCATATGGTTGATAATGTTGCTGTTATGCGTATTCTTGGCCGGGGCGGACACCTTCACCTACAGCAATCCGGTGGTGACGCTCGCGAACCAATATTATAAGAATGGCGACTACAAGAAGGCGATAGCGACGTTGAGGGGTGGTGGTGGGAGTGTGAAAGATAAGCGCTCGCTGAATTTCAACCTCGCGAACGCGTACTATAAGGCGAATGATTTCGAGAACGCGCTGAAGCACTATGAAGCCGCGCTGAAGGCGGATGATGACAGCTTTAACGCAAAAATAATCTTCAATATGGGAAACAGTTATTTTAAGCGCGGGGAGCTGGAAAAAGCGTACGAAAAGTTCAAGGCGTCGCTGAAGCTCGCGCCGGAGGTGAGGAGCGCGAAGTATAATTTGGAGTATACGCTCTCTTTGATCGATGACAGCAAAAAGCGGCAGAACAAGAACGAGCGCGATGACCGGAGAAACGCTCAAAAGCGGGATGGAGAGCTAAGCGGCGGCGGTGGCAACAACGACCGAAACAGTGAGCCGCCACCGATGGAGAAGGGGGGGGACATCAACACAAGCAGGAACCCCGAAGCGGAGAACGAGCCAGAGGATCTCTCCGAGGAGGCCGCGCGGCGGATTCTCAAGCCGCTGACACAGCGGGTGATCGTGCGGACACCGATGCGGGAAGATCCACTCACAAAGAAAGGTGGCGACAATGTCAAAGATTGGTAATGGGCTGATATTGCTACTGCTCATGACACTACTCGTCAGCGGTAATGCTTTCGGGCAGGATGATATGATCATCTCGATCACCACCGACAAAAAAGTTGTCACTGCCGGTGATGAGCTGACGGTTACGTTTTCATTTTCCGTTGGTGACGAGGCAAAGTTTTCACTCGGCAAGCTACCGGATTTTAAGGGTTTTCAGGTGACAAAACAGAATGAGTCAGTAAAGAGCCGATTTGTTATGGGGAAACTGCTTACGGTGATGCAATATAAATTCAAGTTGAAGGCACCCGCTCCAAAGGGGCAAAAGAGCAACATAACAAAAAAGATAGGTCGGGCGGTTTTTTACTATAGGGACGCGAAATATACGACCAGAGAGCTTGATATCAAGATAACCCCACCGCCAAAAAAGCAACCTAAACCAAAGAGAAAACCAAAAGAAGTGGAGTCTAAAAAAGAAGTTCCCGCAAAAAAGCAGACTAAAGTGGATAGTTCAGCCAACAAAACCACCGAAAAGAAACAGAAGGTGGAGACCCAGCCCGTAAACCCTAAACCCACACAGAAAGAGGTGGAGGGAAAGGCTAAAAGAACAACGCCCCAGCCACCCAAAACAGTGACGCCACCCAAAGAAGAACCAAAAAAGACGGCAAATGAAACACCACCACCCAAAGAAGCAAAGAAAACCGACGAAAAGAAGCCGTCACCGACGAAAATAATATATAAAAGCGGCAACCTGATGGTGAAAGCTGAGGTAAGCGACCCGACCCCGTACATAGGGGCGGAGGTTATATATACATTCAATTTTTATCACGATCTCGAGTACCGGGGGAAGCCGAAATTCGGACCGCCGAAGTTCACGAGTTTTTTCGCTGAGGAGTTGCCGCAGTCGCGTTCTCTGGAGGATTCGAAGGAGCTCGGCGGCGAGTTTATCGTCGAGGAAGTGAATTACGCGCTCTACCCGCTGATAGCAGGGAGGGTGGAGGCGT
>JAJRXV010000134.1 GCA_024276115.1 Deltaproteobacteria bacterium | reverse complement strand
TCCCGTTTCTTGATAGCTAGGCACCCCCGTAACACACGAAAGACGCTACGGTCGCTGCTTCCTTCCGGCTCTGACGAGGTTGGTAGGCTTTAGTTGTACAGGACCCAGCTATCAAGAAAACAATGAAGGGCATGTTGCCCAATACAATTTAGGGGGAATTCCCCCTACGCTTCCGTTGGTCGCCCCCTCTTTTTACGAGGACTTACAATCTTGGCGTTTTGAAAATTCGGTAAAATGTTCTGTTTGGCAACAGTCCCATGAAATTAATCTCTAACATTTTTTATTAACAATGTAAAGGGATTTTCTCTGGAGTTACCCCGTTTTTTTTTAATAAAGTGATATGCAAGTCCCTCTTGAGGGGTCGCGACGCACGGGTGGACGCGACGCGGACGGGATCTACCCGCGTTTATAGGGCTACCAGATCCTGAAATAAGAGGGGCGCCTCAAATTCAGGGCGACGGCAGGAGTATTCCACTATACATCTTATCGCTGGGTTGTTACTACCTCGGGAATGACGTGGTGTGAGGGCGTGGCTGATGTGGTGCGTAGAGATATTTTCATGGATGCAAAATAAGGAAATGGGTGTAATTGAACTTTTGGTGGATCAATGTAAAATGCCGATATAAGCTGATTATTTAGCGAAAATACCTTTGATTTACAGGAGATGCAATGAAAAAAAACAGTCTAGTTTTAAATGAAGAAACAGCAAAGCAAATATCAAAACAAACGCAACTCGACCCAGAAGAGGCGCAAGGTAAAATCAACATTGAATCGCTGAAAGTAGTGAGCGCGCAGAGCGTTGATGAACAGACCCAACCAGTAGAAAATTTTAATGACGAACAGAGCCCAAAAACAGAGAACCGCGACAGCGGGCAGGTGGAACGTACGGTGGATGGTCAAGCGGCACGCTTGTTTGGGGAGAAGTATGTGCAGAAGTTGCGGAAGGAGAGCTCCCGATATCGGGTCGCGCTGAAAGAGATGCAGGAGGTATACGCGGAGTTCCCTGTTGATAAGCTGGCGGAGTACAAAGGTTACGCCGCGCGGGTGGAAGAGTTGAGTGAAGAGTTGGCGGAGATGGAGCGTAAGGAGTCGGCAAGGCTCGTGAAGGAGGGTACTCGCGCGCTCGATAAGCTGCTTACGCGGTTTGCGAAATTGCATGGCGCTATCGCTCCGAAGCAGGTAGCGACGCTTTTGCGTGGTGAGGTGGCGGTTGTTGAGGGTGAGGTTTTCGCACCGACTGAAGAGCGCGCGGCGGAGGTAGAGTCGCGGGTGGTTGAGTACTTGAGTGAAAACCCGCATCTGGTGAAGAGCCGGAGCAGGCATAAAGGGGCGAATTCAGCCCCACATATCAAAAGCGCGCTCAGCGTTGAGCAGGTCTCATCGATGACGCCGAAACAGTACGCGAGCAACCGGGACAGGATCCTTAAGTCGCTCACGAATTTTTAAGGGCATGTTGCCCAATCCATTTAACAAGCAGACAATTAAAAAGGAGAAACAATGGCTACAGGAAATATAACCAAGACAGCGATAGACGCCTTCGTTCCAGAGGTATGGAGCAAGGAGATAATCTATCAAACAACTAACGCGTCGATTTTCGCCGGACTCGTGAGGCGTGATTTTGACGGCGACATTCAGGATAAGGGTGACAAGGTACATATACCTCTCTTCTCGGCGGTGACTGTCGGTGACAAGAGCGCGAACACAGCTGTCACTTACACGAACTACTCAGAGTCTACCAAGGATCTGACTATCGATAATCACAAGTATTTCGCGTTTCGGGTCGAGGATATCGCCAGCGTGCAGTCACAGCCAGACCTGATTGCCGGTTATGCCGCGCAGGGTGGTAGAGGTCTCGCGAACACTATGGATCAGGGGCTCGCGAATCAGGTGTCTGACGCGACGATCACACAGAACGTTGGTGTTACGACTTCTGCCGGCGCTTATGCCGACATAACCGACGCGGTTATCAGGAACGCTATCCAGAAGCTTGATGAGGCGAACGCTCCTGAAAGCGACCGTTATCTTGTGATCTCACCGGCGCAGAAGAACGCGCTACTTGGTATAGACAAGTTTGTCGATGCCTCAAAGATAGGTGACGCAGACGTTATCCGAAGAGGTCTGTTCGGTCAGATCTACGGAGTATATGTATACGTGTCAAACAACCTGAAGGATATCGCGGCTGCCGCGTCTTCTGCCGGTGGCGCGGCTGTCGCTGCGCACAAAGGGTGCATCATGTTCCATAAAGAGGCGTTCGCGCTTTGCACCCAGCTACAACCGAGAGTGCAGGCGGCGTATGACCTTGATTACCTCGCGACCAGCGTTGTCGGTGATGTGCTTTATGGCGCTGGTATATTGATGCCGAATTTTGTTGTGCAGGTTAGGACTACTACAGAGGCGTAGGTGTAACCGTAGGGGCGAACCTTGTGTTCGCCCGAAACACTCGTAGGGGCGCCCGGTTGGTCGCCCCTACTAAAAAAGAGAGGATAAAATGATTTTAAGAAACAGTGACCTGATAACAATCGAGGCGCATGATGAAAAAGAGATCAGACGTCTCAAGAATAGAGGTTTTGTAAATATATTTGAGGAAAAGAGACCGCTTAGGCGAAAAAAAAAGTCCACATCAACGACAGGCACAAAGGGGAAGCGGTCTACATAGTCGGTGGCGGCGCGTCACTCGCGGGTTTTGATTTTTCGAGGCTATCTGGGCTGGTAACTATCGCCTGCAACAAGGCGTTGTTGTTTTTCACCCCGACATATCTGGTGTATATGGATGACCAGTTTTATGACTGGTACGAGGCTGAGGTAACCGGTTTTGGTGGAATGAAGTTTACGCACTCATGGAACAAGCCGCGCGATGGTGTGGTAGCGGCGAAGAACCTCGGGCCGCTCGGGCTGTCAGATGATTTTGAGACGGGGCTCTTCCACGGCGGCAACTCGGCGTATATGGCGCTCAATCTGGCGCATGTTATGGGGGCGTCTACGATATACCTGCTTGGGGTGGATATGTGTTATCAGAGCGGGCGGACACATTTTCATGACGGCTACAAGAAGGACGATACGATCGGGGAGGAGCGGTTCGATCACATGATAAGGGCGTTTGATTGTGGGAGCGGACTCCTCACCGAACGCGGGGTAAAAGTCTACAACTGCTCAAAGGTGTCAAAACTTGAGAGCTACGAATATATATCAATCGATGAGGCGTTAGACAATGAATAATATCGCGATGTTGGAGAAAACAAAATACGAGACGGTCTGGACGGAAATACCGGAGTATGGTGAGTATTCACCGGCGATGCGGGTGGTGGATAGTGCGATGGCGCTATGTAAAGAGCGTAACGCGCGCACCTTGCTCGATGCCGGTTGTGGTGTCGGGCGGGCTACGGCGGCGTTTGTTGACGCGGGTTTTGAGGCGGTCGGGGTGGATATTACGCTCAAGGGTGTGGGGCAGGAGATTCGCGAGGCGTACGCCGGTCGCTTCTTCGAGTGTACGCTTTGGGATATGCCGAAGGAGTGGGCAGCGTTCGACTTCATTTTTTGTGTAGACGTGATGGAGCATATACACCCGACTATGGTTGGCGCGACGCTCAGTGAGCTGTCGAGGCTTTGCGGCGGCGCGGCGTATTTTAATATCGCGCTCTTCCCTGACGGGTTCGGCGCGCGGATCGGTGAGGCGCTGCATTTGTCGCTCTTCTCCGCTGATGAGTGGGAGGAGAAGCTCTCGGGGTATTTCGGTAGTGTAGAGCGGCTTGAGGAGAGCGGGGGGAGCGTAAGCTTTTTGTGCGAAGAGCATGTTGCCCAATTGTCATTCCCGAGGTTACACCCTGTCATTCCCGAGGTAGTAATCGGGAAACCAGGACAATAACGTGTATTGAGCGGAGCGAAAAAGCTTAAGCTTAATGGGATGTTTTAGGTCTGGATCCCCGATAGAGACACTCGGGGATGACGTTGTTTGGTTAATAATTAAGAATTAATAAGAACGTGTGGCGGAATGAAAAAGGAGAAAGAGATGGCTAAGTATTCACAGCAGTCAGATATAAAGGATGAGTTGATAAAGCAGTATTCGAAGCGGTCAGATCATGTCGAGGCCCAGGAGTATGTAGACAAGGTGCTGGAAAAGCTCGGTATCGACACAACGAAGGTAACGGTGAACTCGCTGATGAAGGAGCTTTCTGTGACTTACGCGACGTATAAGCGTGCGTTTTATGAGTCGAAAACTAAGGGCGATATTTTCTATGGGAAGTATAGGGAATATGAACGGGAGCTGAGGAAGTTGACGGCGGACGTTATCCGCACGAGTTCAGACGAAGACGACGTGAAGGCGGGGACGAAGGTTTTCGCCGAAACATTCAGGGGGTAAAATATGAGCGGATTAAACGAGATAATAGCGGAGGTGAAAGCGGTGTTTGGCAGTGATTCCGACATAGCGACCCACTGCGCGACACGGTACGGCAATAGCGTGACAGTGAAGCGCGGCGGGTTCAGCGCGACAGAGATACCGATCAAGCAGATGCCGGTGATAATCATCAGTGATGATTTTGGTGAGGGTGAGAAGCGGCGGTTCCTCTACAGCGAAAATGAGGCGCGGCTGACTATCACCTGTGGGATACTTCAGAGCGATATAGAGAGCGCGGAGAGTGACTTGATAACGCTCAAGGAGCTGATAAAACAGGCGGTGAAGAAGGATCCGCAGCTGAACCAGAAAGCTGTGTACAGCAGTGTCATCAAATCGAAGCGGCTTGGGGCGATCGCGCACCCGCTCTACTTTATGGAACTGACGATGTACGTACAGTACAAGTCGTAAAAAAAGGGAATTGATATGGCAAATGAAACCGTGGAAAAAAACAGTATAAAAATATTTTCGTCAAACAAAATGGCTGATCTCTCATACGATATAAACAGTTCGTATGTGCTCAATTTCAGCTTTATTACATCGTTCAAGAGCGAGCTAAAAAAGGTGTTCGGGAAGGAAGCGCCGCTTATCACCGAGGAACCGCTTGAGGATATCGCGGGGTATTTTACGATCACCCCGAAAGGATTGCGGAGTGTGCTGGCGTGCTTGAGCCGTGTGGACAGTTCTACGTTTGTGGCGACATCGCAGAGTGATTTTAATGAGTTTCATATCGTAGCGAACTGTTACGATCCGACATCGACAAGCAGTTACGTCGGATATTATTGCGGGTTTTGCCGGATGAAAAAACTGCCGTATTCTGACTTTAGCGACGTGAGCGCGCCGGTGCGGTTTGACTTTAGCGGCGGGTTCTTAAAGAGCGCGCTCGGGGCGTTCGACGCCAACAGCGCAATCGGCACAAACAGCGCGAATCAGGAGGTGGCTTTTGC
>JAJRXV010000133.1 GCA_024276115.1 Deltaproteobacteria bacterium | reverse complement strand
TGACATCACCAAGTTCCGCTTCGTTGATATCGAGCGAGAGCGCCAGAGCCACCTCGGGAATGATATCTATACTACCGTTCGCCGTGAGGTCAAACGCGTCCTTCTCGATGTTCAATCCGTTAAAAAAGAGCTTACCATTTCTGAAAGCTACATCCCCGCGCACCGCGTCGATAAAATATTTGTCATACAGCAGGTCACTCCCAGAGAGCGATATCGAGACAACCGGGGTCGCGAACTTACCGGCGAGCGTCCCCTCAAACTCCACCGCGCCACTCATATCCGCTTTTAGTTTCAGCTGCTTCTGGATAGTTTTCAGGTTATACAGCCGTGCTTTCAGAGCTAGGTCAAGACCTGCGTAATTCGGCATATTGCCGGAAAAACCGATTGTGTAATCATTGGTTATCAAGGAAGAATCCCCGAACTTCATACCCTTTTTCGATATCGTTATAGGGCTCTTTAGGCGGAATCCGTTAAACTGCGCCCGCAACTTGTTTTCCCCTTTTACCTTTGGGTGCATCTCTTCGTACAGCTTGAACCTTGGTACGGCAAGGTCGGCATCGATATCGATCAAAAAACCGCCATCACTGAACTTACCGTCAGCGTCGAGCGTTCCGGTGACGATACCACCGAGCATCTTTGGCGTGGTCGGGCAAGCCGCCTGCATCTTAGTGAAGTCGCACTTGTTCAGCTTGAGCGTCGCCTTAAAGTCCGGCACATCACTGAACTTCATGAAGTAGCTGAGAGAGAAATCACCGCCAAAAGCGTTCGCGGAGAGGCTTTTCACATTCAGCCGCTCGCTGTCCACCTCAAGGTCGCCTTCGAGTGATGTGAAGTCAATACCGTACAAGTTACCGATCTTAGATTTCAACTTACCGACAACATTGAACTTATCCGCCTCGCCAGTGACTCTACATGAGAGATCATAAACCCCTTCGATCCTGACCTTGTCACCGAGATACTTCTTAAACATAGTATCATCAGTCGTGGCTGTCACCTCGATATCGTACTTCACTCGCGGCACGAACGACGCCCCGCCAGAGACCGCCAGCTCTGTTTTTTCACCGGCGCTGAACTGAAACTGATCGATATCGAGCCGCGTCTCAGAGAGGAAAAACTCGCCCTGCAGAAGGACTTTGGTCAGCTTCTCATCTATTTTTTTGTTTTTGAACGCTATAGAGCCGAGATGAAGCTTAAAAGGCAGTTTCGCGCTGAGCGCCTTGGTGTTGAGCTCTAAATCGAGTTCAGAGAGCTCAAGTTCGCTGTCATCGTCTAAATTCCTTAGGTGTATGTTGGATTCACGCACTGTTATATTGTTGACAATCACATTAAACTTAGAATTTTCCGCGGGGCTCTCAGAATTTTCCGCGATTTCCTCCTTCTCTTCCCCGGGGAAGAAGCCCTCAAAGCCAACGACTACGTTATTTTTCAGGTATATATCTGTGTCGAGCCCGACAAGCCTGATCTCCTTGATGACTATATCGGTCGTCTTCTCCTCGGACAGATAATCAGCCAACATGTGCCAGGAGCTTATTTTTGTGCGGAGCTTGATCTGTTTTATCTTGAGTTTTGAGGTCGTGAGTGTCGCTACGTTTGGGGTTACACGTACATCGTTCAGGTTAAAAGATATCGGTAACAGGCTGAATGAAAACCGTGAAAAATCTACATTCAAGTTGGCTTTTGCCAGCACTGCCGCCTGCACTTTTTCTTTGACCAGATTCTGGACATAACTGCTTTGCATCAGCACAACAGGTAGTGTAACGGTTATGATAAGCAGAGAGAGCAGAAAAAGCATGAAACGTTTGGTTCGCCTGAACCGCTTTCGCTCGGCTGGTTTCACGTCTGGAGTACTGTTTTTATCTTTAGACATATAGCTGGCCCCTGGTCTTTCCGGTATAAATAACACTCGCGAACAAGCCAACTAAAAAACAAATAAGCCTTATTCACCGTAATAATTATAATCTATTGAATTCTTGGTGTCAATGATATAAGAACTCGGGGTTCCCCAGAAAATGATTTACATTCGTAGGGACTGTTGCCAAATAAAACAATTCACATATTTTTCAAAAAAAGGCGTCTTTGTAAGTTGTTGATATCGCGGGGTAGCGACCAACGGAAGCGTAGGGGCTTAAGCCCCTAAATTGTATTGGGCAACATGCCCTCGTAGGGGCAAACCTTTTGTTCGCCCGCCTTTTCGCCACACAGCCGGTTGCCCCTACACTAAAAACCCCTGAATAGCGCTTATCAATTTTTCCGCGCAGACATCTACGCTGTACTCTGCTTCTACGAGCTTGCGCGCCGCCGTGCCGTGCCGCCCGCGTAAGCCGACATCCGCCAACAGGAGAGATATGTACTCCACCCAGTCATCGTCATTTTTGGCGAGGAACCCGTTTACGCCGTGATCGACAATATCAATGTTCGCTCCGACCGGTGACGCGACCGTCGGCAGACCTGCCCCCATATACTGCAACAGCTTGAAGCCGCATTTCCCCCTCGACCAGTCGTCATCGGTGAGCGGCATGATACCGATATCGAAGCTTAGAAGATCAGAGAGTTCATCCTCAGCGCTCCACCGTTTGTTGACTACCCTGATCGCGTCGCTTTTATAACCCTTGTTACAGACGATCTTCAGAACAACACCGGGGAACTTCTTCGTGATCTGACTCCAAATAGCGTCAAAGTTGTCGAGGTAGAAAAGGTTGCTCTTCGTACCAATCCAACCGATCGTCAGCTTGTTCTTTGGCGCGATCTGTTTTCGCGGCAGTGCTTTCGTATCAACCGGTGTCGGGATGATAGCGACATTACTGTTCACCACCCGCGCTGTTTCGGCGAGAAAATTACTGCCAGCGATGATACCGCGCGCTGCCCGCAGGGTGTTGTTGAAACGTCTGCTGTTCTTCTGATTTTTTTTGATTATCTTCGGTGTCGACTCGTGCATCGGGTGTTCAGCTGTCACAAGGTCGTCAAAATCGTAGATGATGTTCGGGTTCGCCCTCTTTATCAGCGAAAGCATTAGAGGGGAGAAGAGCTTTTTTTGGATTATCACCGCGTCATATCGGCGCAACCCCTTCAGCAACGATAAACGCCTGAAAAACGCGTGCGGTATGTGCCGCGCGTCACACTCGACTCCAGCCGCCTTGAGACTGTCGATATATTGCTTCACCCGAAACCGTGTGCTCGGGGTGAGTCTCTTCCCGATTGTAAGAAACATGATATTCATATTGTTACGACTTGCAGTGGCATACAACGCAAAGGTCAAGCCCGCGTTTTCCGGTAGCCTCCGGCAGGTCATTCAGCGCCGGTGCCGGTCTGCGTTTCGGCTCATGCGGATCGTGACAGGTGCCGCAGAATATTTTACCCTTGCTGAGGGGCAAAACGATCTTATACATAAAGGAATATTTATAGCAGTTGCTATAGGTTCCGGTGAGTTTTGTACCGTTATGCTGAATCCCCTTGTCAAGGATATGGTTGCTGTCCGTCCCGGGGTGACATGAGAGGCAGAGCGTTACAGAAGCTGCCTGAAGAGTGTCAACCTTGTCAGATTCAGTCGTGTGGCATGTCATGCAGGACTTATCATACTTCTCCCCTGCTTTTTTGTGCGGGTTTTGAGTCGCGAAGGCATTAATCGCGAGCGCCAGAACTGTAATAAGAATAGAAAATATAACCGTATTTTTTTTCATAGAAAACATTATACTTCTTCTCTAATAGAATGTCAAATCTCTCGCGCCCCGTTTTTTCAATAAAAAGACTGTTGTTATTATGGGACTGTTGCCAAATAGAAAATTCTCCCTGTTTTCGAAAAAGTCGTCGCTGTAAGTACCTGTAAAAAAAAAGGGGGGGGGCGACCAGCATCGCGATGCTCGGGAGTGTAGGGGGAATCTCCCCTAAATTGTATTGGGCAACATGCCCATTATTAACCCGGCAATTAAATATATAGTATTTTTCGGGGAAACCCAAGCCAGACGTTTACTTGACAAAAAACAAATATTTAAGTACCCTTTATGCGAATCTAAGCATAAGGAGCCACACATGTCGAATGAATTAGCAGGAAAAACGTTGAACGCGAGCGACCTGATCGCGTACCAAGAGGGTTCTGTCGTCAGCCGTACTATCGCGAAAAAGAAGAGTGGCACTGTCACCGTGTTCGCGTTTGACGCCGGTGAGGGGTTGAGCGAACACACAGCTCCCTTTGACGCTATCGTCCACATCCTTGATGGTGAGGCTGAGGTCGTCATATCTGGGGAGAAGCTGACCGCGAAAGCTGGTGAGCTAGTGATAATGCCCGCGAACGAGCCGCACTCTCTTCAGGCGGTCACACGTTTTAAGATGATGCTCATAATGATCAGGGAGTAGCCTGGTTGATGGGCAACAAGGTTGCCCGTCAACCAAGCTGGAGGCAGTCGCGTGAAATTGTGGAGTAGTTCCAGAGGAAAAGTAAAAAAAAACAATTGCAAGATGTTATGGAATAGTGTATATTTTTTATGAATATTGTAAATTGGTTGTAACGGGTTCTAAGATTATTATTAATAAAATATTATATAAAACGTAAATAAGATATATTGTGATATTGAAGAAAGTAAATCAGTAGCGTAAGATAGCTTCGATAACAAATAGAAAGGGAAGTTTAATATGCTTGAAATTAACAAAATCAAAGTAACATCAGACGTCATAAAAGCCCTCTTTCATTACATAGGGCATGGAGATGACAAAAGATTTCCCGCTGATGTCCCTAAAATTCAAAAAACCTTTTATAACTTATCTATTACTCCTAGTATTTCAGAAGTATTTAAGGGGTTTATTTTTGATAAGTCCAAATCATACCCACGCTCAAAAACAGTTAGTTTTGCATTAGATCGGCTACAACTGTCTGACTTGCTGGCTTGCAGGAACCCAGAATTAGATCAGTTTGAGATATCAAAATCACTAGCAGAAGATACAAAAATCGAAGGATTATTTACATCCAAAGAAAACAAGCTTTTAAAAAAAGGTGCTGAAATGTTTTTTGAGCAAGTGAGAGCATAACGATTGCACTATAAATCACCTAGACCTGAGGATAAAGATGAACTAAAAAAAGTAATAAGTGAGGTTGAAGATTTTGTAGAGTGGATTTTTCAACATCACAACAGTGGGAAAATCCGAAAAAGTAAGGTTATTCATGATGGTGTTTGGGGAACAAATCGTTACAAAGCACACGAAATAGCCTTAATAAACACACCTCTAATTCAAAGACTTCGTCAAATACATCAAACTGCTTTTACATACTTCATCTACCCATCAACTAAACATACGAGGTTTGACCATACACTCGGTGTTACAGCTCAAGTTTATAATCTTTATCATGCCCTTGATAGAAAATTTGAAAACTCAGGGGATGAAAAACAACAATTATTAAATGACGGTATTCTAACAGCACTTCGTTTGGCTGCGATTTTGCATGACTGTGGTCATGGTCCATTATCTCATACTAGTGAAGAAATCTATGGTGGGTATCCAGAAATCAAGATGCTTCAGCAATATGAACCATTTATAGAAGCAAGCCCGCATGAAATACTCTCCTACTTAATAATTGACTCAATAAAATTTAAAGAAGTCTTCAGTAAGATTAAAGAAGAATATAACTTAACCGTTGATTATGATTTAATGAAAAACTCTATTGTTGGCTATGTAGGTGAAGATCAACTTGATGACCACTATAAAATAGATATATTAAATGGTCCTTTTGATGCAGATAAGTTAGATTATTTATTTAGAGATGGGCACTTTAGCGGTTTACCCTTACAAATAGATTTAGAACGATTGTGGCATACTCTAGACATTAACAAGGCAGACGGTCGAAGGCGATTAACGATAGATTGGGGCGGAGTATCAAGCTTAGAGCAAATCACATTTTCTAAAATGACTCTTTTCCCAGCAGTATATCATCACCATAAGGTTAGAGCATGTGATTGCATGTTAAAGGGGATCATAGAGTATATTTTAGCAAATGATATTGTTATAAACGAAATCGAAGAGCCAAAAGCTCTTGATATAAACCTCAGTCGAGCCGTTAACTTTTTGTATCTAACAGATAATGATATTTTTAGTCTAAATGGTTTATATAAAGATCATGAGAAATTACATTCGCTAATCCATAACTTAGAATATAGAAGGCTCTTAAAAAGAGTTGTCGTAATCTCAAGAGATACAGTAGAAGACAAGGAGTCTATAGACAACTATTATAAATTTAGTGAAGAAAAAGCTGAAATCGACGGGTTAGATTTTTATCGAGGACTTGCTAAGCAAATATGGGAAAAAGCAGGCACCCCTGGTTTACACCAAGAGTTATGGGTAGACTGTCCAAAACATCCTTCTTTTGGAGAGGTCTCTGATACTTGGGTGAGCCCTTTGGGAGAAGGACAAGCCTCAATGCCATTAAGCGATTTTTTTAAAGCAGAGCGATATGCCGCCCAATATAAGCTAAAAAAATGGCGGAGTCATGTTTTTTGTAAATATGATGCTATTGAAAAAGTTGCCGAAGCAACTGTAGATATTTTTAGAGAAAAATTTGGAATAGAATTTAAGCGCCTTGCGTTTGATTTATGCCATGTAACTCCCCCGAAGAATTTAGGTTAGAAGAAAACCATGTGATTATATTTCAGCGACTACAATAGCGCTAAGCTTCTTTTTATCATTTGTTTCCGTATTTCCCGTGTGCTATCAACCCCGCCTACCCCGCCGCGAAACCCCGCAACTTCTCCAGCGCCATAGCGTCACGATCAACATCCTTCTCCTTCGGTGTCTCAAGTATCTTCGGTACCGCCGCGAACCGTTCATCTTGCATGATAAACTTAAACGGCGCGTCGCCGAGCGTGCCCTCACCGATATGCTCATGCCGGTCTACCTTGCTGCCGAGCCCCTTCTTCGCGTCATTGAAGTGGAAGCAGAGCAGGTTCTCAATACCGAGCAGGGAGTCGAACCCGCTCATCGTCTTTTCGTACGCCGCCTTCGTGGTTATGTCGTACCCCGCCACAAAAGTATGGCACGTATCGTAGCAATACCCGAGCCGGTCATTCTGCTTCACCGCGTCGTAGATCGTCCTCAGATGCTCGAACGAATAGCCGAGGTTCGTCCCCTGCCCGGCGGTAGTCTCGATCAGCGCCTTCACCTTGAACCCGCTCGCCATATCGAACAGCGTGTTGAACGACTCCGCCACCTTCTGTAGACCCGCCTCCTCACCGCTCCCGACGTGCGAGCCCGGGTGCATGATGAGGTACGGCAGCCCAAGCAGTTCGCATCGCTCCATCTCGTCAAGAAAAGCGGCGATAGATTTCTTCAGCAGCTCTTCTTTCGGGGAGGCGAGGTTGATAAGGTAGCTGTCGTGTGATACCACCGGCCATATACCGGTGCGCTCCGCCTCATCTTTGAACTTTTTCGCGTCCGCGTCAGAGATCGGCTTTCCGCTCCAGCGGCTCCCGTTTTTGGTGAAGATCTGCATCGTTCTACATCCGCTCGCCTCCCCCTCTTTGAACGCTTTATATACGCCGCCGGCGATCGATTTATGCGCCCCGATCAATGGTTCATTTTTTTTCATATTTCGCTCCCTGTCTTGTATTCCGTCTGGTGAACTCATCTTGTATCATCCTCAGCATCACCCGTTTTTTTATTGACCAGCGCGGCGCTATCAGCACATCATGCGACCGGTCGCCAATCAGCCGATCGATCACGATATCAGCCGAAAGATGCTCCAAAAACGTCACGAGCAGGCTGACATACTCCTTGGCCGACATAGTCGCGTACTCGCCGGAGTGGTACAGCTCTTCGAGCCGCGTTCCTTTTATTACGTGCATCTGGTGGATTTTTATCAGGTCTATCCCGATGTCAGAAAGCGTCCTTGCGGTCTCGATCATATCCGCCTCACTCTCACCGGCGATCCCGAGGATCACGTGGACACCGATGCTTATACCGCCCCACTCGCGCGTCATAGCGTGCGCTTTGATAAAATCGTCATAGCTGTGGTGTCGGTTCAGGTAGTCGAGCGACCTGTCATGTATCGACTGGAGACCGAACTCGATCTGCACGTACTTCTCTCGCGCGATATTAGCTATCACGTCGAGTATCTCGGGTGAAAGGCAGTCTGGGCGGGTACCGATCACGAGACCGACAACATCGTCAACGGCGATCGCCTCATGATAAAGCCGCGCGAGCTCGTCAACCGGTCCATAAGTATTCGTAAACGCCTGAAAATACGCGAGGAACTTCTCCGCCTTGTACTTGCGGCTCATGACCGATTTGCCGCGCGCGAGCTGCTCTGAGATCGGCATCTCGGGCTTACATGGCTTCGCCGCGCTACCCACCTCGTCGCAGAAGATACAGCCATCTGTCGAGAGTGAGCCGTCACGGCTCGGGCAGGCCATCCCGG
>JAJRXV010000132.1 GCA_024276115.1 Deltaproteobacteria bacterium | reverse complement strand
GTTAATTCAGTTTATGACGGCTTTACCGGAGTTCAGGTAGCCGGATTGCTGAATTTTTCCAGCATTGTCGGCTGTGATGCTTTTGACAGAAGCAGAAGGAGCGACACAGCCGGTGTTCAGATCGCTGGTCTATTTAATATTGCCACGAATATGACCGGTATACAAGTGGCGGGGTTGATGAATATTGCCCCTGAACTACACGGTATGCAAATATCAGGTGCCTTCAACGGTTCACCTAACAATATTACAGGTATACAGCTCTCTTTAGGTGTAAATTATGTTGAAGAGAACGCCACCGGTCTGCAAATCGCCGGGCTCTGGAATAGAGCGGGAAACATCAACGGCGCTCAGGTGGCGTTGGGATATAACTACGCCGACAACGTCCGCGGCGTTCAGATCGGGCTGGTCAACAACTGCAAGACGCTGACCGGTATCCAGATCGGGCTGATAAATATCATCAGCGACAGGAAGGTGTTGCCGATGCTACCGATAATCAACGCGTCATTTTAGAGTAGAATAAGAAAGCTGGTGGAGTACCCCCCCCCTCGGAAGTGTAAAGAATGCCACGCTAAATGATAATTACTTTAGTTCTCTTCGCTTCCAAGCAACTGCTTGTTTTGCGGCTCTGTCAGGTAGCTTTTCTGGGTCGAGACCTCTTTGCCGGACTCGAATTCAACCTAAGGCTCCTGCGCGACTCCAAAGCCGTCATCCTGAATTTGAGGCGCGCAGGAGTCTTAATAAGTATAATGGGCATGTTGCCCAATAATTTAGGGGGGGGATTCCCCCTAAACTCCCGTTGGTCGAACCCCCTTTTTATGGGTACTTACAGCGACGACTTTTTCGAAAAGAGAGGGAATTGTCTATTTGGCAACAGTCCCATAATCTATATGATGCTGAAATATAAGGAAGAATACAATTATTCAAAAAAAGTTGACATAGAATGGCCGATAGGAGACTAGTCTCACGCACTCGGGGATGACTGAGCGTGGAACGCGTGGGATGACGCTTTAATTCTTATTTTTTGCTTTTTTTTCTTGTGACAGGATACGCATTACAGCCAGACTGCTATTGTTGAGCGCTTCCTCAAACTCAGGGGAGTAGTTGAGGCAAAGATCGTAGTAGCGTTTCGCCGAGAATAGTTCTCCGGATTTCAACTTAGCGGTACCGGCGACAGAATAAAGCAGAAAGCGCATTCCGCGGGTTTGTCCTTTGTTGGCGGTCTGCACGACTTTCTCATTATCACCGGTCATAACATAACCGAGGCAAAGGTCAGAGTAGAGATTTTTCGCCAGCGAATAAAGTCCTTCAGATTTTTTGAGTTTTTCTATCGCGGCATTATAACCGGCGCGAGCGTTTTTTTCATCGAGCCCTTTCTTGCTGATGACGGCGCGGACGATACTCCTCCCCTCGGCGTGAAGAACAGATGCCCTGAGTGGCAAAAATATCTGGTAGAGCGCGAAAAGAGCTACTACCGCGACAATTATTTTTTGGTTCAGTTTACTCATCAGCGAAAGTTCCCTCCTTCAGCAAAACACCGGAAAAAGCGATCAGAAGCACACCTAAGACAGCGCTCGCGGGGTTGTGAAAATAAAAATTCGCGAGAGAGTTCACCATCACCCCGACTATCGAGCTGACGAGTCCGACCGCTACATAGAAAAGCGGATCACCCTCAGCGAAGAGCCGGCGGCTAAGCTTGAGCAAGTGCGCCAGGTACACCAGCACAACCAGCAGTATTAAGAGTAGCCCGGTGATGCCGTGGCTCGAGGCGAGGTCAAGGTACTCATTGTGCGCGCTCTCTACATTCTCGATATGGCGCGGCATGAGTGTTGAGTCCGGGTCAATTACGATGCTCGAATGCGCCGAATAGTAGCTGTTCATAAAAGTCCCGGCACCGGTACCGAATATCGGAAAGTCGCTGATAACCCCGCTGGTCGCGCGCCAGACGAAGTAGCGCCCTGAGAGTATCTGCTCAAGCTTGTTCTCCTGATTCGCGACCTTGCGCTTCAGTGCGCTGATCCGATGTTTTATCGGCGACGGCACTGTCAGGAGCAGTGTCGCGGCCAAAATGAGCAGCGCGCCCGCCACGAGCCCGACTTTTAGCCTGTCCTTCCGGCAATATATCATCATGAACGCAAGAACTATGATAGCGACCATAGCGGCTATTATCCCGGTGAAAGTAAGTGTGAGAAACAGCCCGACCGCGATGACCAGCGCTGAAATAGCGATGTAGCCGCGCTTTAGCGACGGCAACCCTTTTTCGAACAATAACGCCAGCGATATCGGTAGTATAGTGGCAAGATACCCTGCCGCTGTGTTTGGGTTCCCTATCAACGCCCCGGTGCGCGCGCGCGCGCCGTGACCTGCTCTGTTGACCACCAGTAGCGGGTCGAGGTCAAAGTATTGGATGATGATATAGATTCCATTTAGCATCCCCACGCCACATAGTATATATAAGAACGTTTTGAGGTTTTCGGTTTTCAGGAACATCAGCGCGACAAAAAGTATTGTCATAAAAATTGTTATCGCTATGTTCGTCTTGAGCGACATAGCCGCGCTTATTGTGTATAATTGTGTGCTCCAGCTGAAGAGGAGGAATCCCAAAAGCGGTTTCCACATCGGTACCGGTTTGAGCAGGTCGCCTAAGCTACGCTTGTCAGAGTCGATTATGTAAAAAAGCGCGCACAGTGCCATGAGCAAAGCTACCACCGCTATAAAAGTCTCCTTCGGCAGATTAAATTTATCCGTGGCGCTCTTAAAAAAGATGAAGGGTGAGAAGATCATTAACGCTATGACGAGCTTGTTGATCGACTTTTCATAAAACTCTAATCTCATGCCGCGACAATAGCAATATTTGGTATTTAATGCAACTGTTTTTGGTGGGGAATATGTTATTAACTCGGCGATTAAATATATAGCTTTCACGCCACGTCATTCCCGAAGTGGTAATCGGGAAACCATGACTAAAGGTAGTGTTGCCAAATAGACAAATTTGCGTATTTTCAAAAAAATCTGTCGCTGTAAGTACCTGTAAAAAGGAGCGAGCCGCTCTGCCGGGGGGCGACCAGCATCGCGATGCTCGGGAGTTTAGGGGGCCCCCCCCCCTAAAGGTGGATTGGGCAACAGGCCCTTCATGCTCTATTCCCTTGCCGGACGACCTCGCCGTAGCATTGAATTATCACAGGGGACGTGGGGGCGTGGAGGGTAACACAGAAAAAAACAGCTAAAACTCATCAAACAAGAGATGGTCGCATGGAGTTATGGGGTAGTTCCTGGCAAAGGGCTAAATATATCTTGACGTTTGAGCACAAATTGTATATTTTGTC
>JAJRXV010000131.1 GCA_024276115.1 Deltaproteobacteria bacterium | reverse complement strand
TGCCTACCACATGGCGGCGTGCGCGATAGATGAAGCGGTAAGAAACGCTGTCTGCGTCGGGGCGAACATCGACCACATGGCCGGACTCGACAACTTCTGCTGGTGCGATCCGATCAAGAGCGACCGCAACCCCGATGGCGAGTTCAAACTCGCTCAGCTCGTAAGAGCGAACAAAGCGATATACGATTACTGCACCGAATACGGTGTCCCGTGTATATCGGGCAAAGACAGCATGAAGAACGATTACATCATGGGGGATATCAAAATATCTATCCCACCGACACTGCTTTACACAACCATAGCGACGATCGACGACGTTAGAGACGCGGTGACTATGGACTTCAAAAACGCTGGCGACTTGATATACGTACTTGGTGTGACGAAGGATGAAATGGGCGGAAGTGAATATTACAACATCCTCGGGCATGTCGGTAACAGCGTTCCGAAAGTCAATGCGAAGGAAGCGTTCGCACGGTACAGGGCGGTCAACACGGCGATGAAAGAGCGTCTTATCCGCTCATGCCATGACGCCTCTGACGGTGGACTCGGTGTGGCGTTCGTGGAGTCGGCCTTTTCTGGAGGCTTTGGCGCGGAGATAGATCTCGCGCGGGTATCGGTGACAGATGTTACGCGTGATGATACGATTCTCTTCTCTGAATCGCAGAGTCGGTTGCTTGTAACACTGAAACCAGAGAATAAAGAACGCTTTGAGGCTATATTCGCCGATAGTACTATCGCTCTCGTTGGAACTGTGATAGTTGGTAACACTCTGCGGATAAAGAGAACAAACGGCGATACAGAAGAGATAGATTTAACGAAATTAAAAAATGCATGGCAAAAACCTTTAAAGGATCTGTAATTCCCCCTTTGAGGAGACTCGTCTCACGGGGAGCCCGAATCATCTAGAGCAAGGGCGGTGTGTGTTACGTAGGGGCGAATCTTCTGTTCGCCCATTAAATAAAAGCGGGCGAACAGAAGATTTGCCCCTACATCTTTTTAGAACGGCTGGAAAATAAAGAGGAACTAATGAACAATAAAACTAAAGCGGCGGTAATAACCGGTTATGGTGTCAACTGCGAGCGCGAGATGGCGCACGCGTGCCGGATTGCCGGATTTGACACTGTGGACATAATACATATTTGCGACCTGTTGAGCGGCGCGAAGAATATCAGTGAGTACCATTTTTTGAATTTCGCGGGGGGGTTTCTAGATGGTGACGATCTTGGTAGCGCGAAGGCGTGCGTGAATCGTTTCAAGTCCGCGCCTGTCGCCGGTAGTGATAGCAGCAGGATTGTCGATCAGATACTTAAGTTTATCGATGACAAAAAAATCATATTCGGTATTTGCAACGGCTTTCAGCTTATGGTGAAGTTTGGTATCCTCCCTGGTTTTGGTGGCGATCACACGACGCAGAAGGCGACGCTTACCTTCAACGAATCGGCGAAGTTCGAGGATCGTTGGACATATCTCAAGATCAACGAGTCATCACCATGCGTTTTCACAAAGGGCGCGAAGGGGGTCTATCTTCCCGTGCGGCACGGTGAAGGTAATTTTATCGCTGAGGATGACGAGCTGTATGAACGTATTGTCAGCGGCAACCTGAACGCCATAATGTACAGTGACGCACAATACGAATCCACCGATGTCAGCTATCCGCTTAACCCGAATGGTTCAAAGGGGAGCATCGCCGGTATTTGTGATGAGACCGGTCGGCTTTTTGGTATGATGCCCCACCCTGAGGCGTATCTGCATTACACGAACCACCCTCGCTGGACGCGCGAGGAGCTGCCTGAGGAGGGCATGGGGCTTTTGTTTTTTAAAAACGCTTATGAATACGTCAAGGAGACTTTAATATAGATGTTTGACTTACATGAAGAATGCGGAATATTTGGTGTTTTTGGTCACCCTGAGGCTTCGAACCTAGCTTATCTTGGACTGTACGCTATCCAGCATCGCGGTCAGGAGAGCGCGGGAATAGTGTCGATGAGTGATAAAAAACTATATAATTATAAAAATATGGGGCTTGTCGCCGATGTGTTTAACAAAGATGTGCTCAAAAACCTACCCGGTGAGGCGGCTATTGGTCACGTGCGTTATTCCACAACCGGTTTGAACGAGATGAAAAACATCCAACCATTTGTCGTTGACTATTCGATGGGGAGTATAGCTGTCGCGCACAATGGTAATCTGATAAACTCAAACATAATTCGGGATGAGCTCGAGGCGCACGGGGCGATTTTCCAGTCTACTATGGACACCGAGGTGATCATTCACCTGATATCTCACTCAAAACAGCGACACCTGAAAGAGAAGATAGTTGAAGCGCTAAAGTATATCAAGGGTGCGTACTCTCTTTTATTCCTCTCAAACAAAAAAATGATAGCGGTGCGTGACCCAAGCGGCCTACGACCACTCGTACTCGGTAAACTCAACGACGCGTGGGTAGTCTCGTCAGAGTCGTGCGCGCTTGACCTGATCGAGGCCGAGCTTGTGAGAGAAGTTGAGCCCGGGGAAATAATAATCATAGATGAGAATGGTTTTCAGTCGTACAAGCCGTTTGAAAAAGTCAAAGAGACGTTCTGCATTTTTGAGTACATATATTTCGCGCGGCCTGACAGCATAATGCAAAATAAGGATGTATATGAAGTACGCAAACAGCTCGGGCGTCAGCTTGCTACAGAGCAGCCGGTCGAGGCGGATTATGTGATACCGGTGCCGGACTCGGGTATCCCGGCGGCGATTGGATATTCGCAGGAGATCGGTATTCCGTTTGAGCTTGGGATAATAAGAAACCACTATGTCGGCAGGACTTTTATCGAGCCGCGCCAGTCTATCAGGGGCTTTGGGGTGAAGATAAAACTGAACTCATTAAAAAAAGCTCTTCAGGGGAAGCGGATCGTGCTTGTCGATGACTCTATAGTACGCTCAACAACATCTAAAAAAATAATCAGGATGATGAGAAACGCCGGTGCGAAAGAAGTGCACATGCGGATATCATCGCCACCGACGAAGCACCCCTGCTTTTATGGGATAGACACTCCCTCTAAAGATGAGCTTATAGCTTCGAGTCACTCAATAGATGAGATCGGCAAAAAAATATCTGCTGATTCACTTGGGTACCTGAGTATCAAGGGGCTACGTTCTGCGGTCGACAGAGTATCGTCAGAAAAAACAGACTGCTATTGCGACGCCTGCTTCTCCGGCAAGTACCCGATCGGATGCCCAAAAAAGCAGAGAAAAGAACAGCTTGAGCTGTTCAAACAGATATCGATGAAAAAATGACGACCAAAATAAGGATCATCCCAGAGACGCTGGCTAACAAAATCGCGGCAGGTGAGGTCGTACAGAGACCCGCGTCTGTCGTGAAGGAGCTACTCGAAAATTCAATAGATGCCGGTGCTGACGAGATAACCGTCGAGGTTACGCGGGCCGGTAAAGGGCTCATGAAAGTTACCGATAATGGTGTCGGGATGACGAAGGATAACGCGCTCTTATCGATTGAGCGGTTCGCGACAAGTAAGCTGAAAAACGAAGAAGACCTCTTTAATATCAAGACGCTCGGGTTTCGGGGGGAGGCCCTGCCCTCTATCGCATCGGTGAGCCGGCTTTCTATCGTCACCAAAACGGCTGACGAGATCGAGGGAACTTTAGTATATATAGAAGGCGGCAAACTGAAAAAAGTACAGGCAGCAGGCGCTCCGACCGGTACGAGCATAGAAGTCAGAAACCTGTTTTATAATACCCCGGCGCGTCTGAAGTTCATGAAATCCAACACGTCTGAGCTGTTCCACATTACCAATGCTGTGGTTAAGGTCGCCGCATCCCTACACAATCTCCACATAAAGCTGATAAGCGACGGTAGAGTCATCGTTGATTTCACTAAGACCGCTGATCTGCATAACAGGATATGCGATATTTTTGAAAGTGATGTTTACCGGCATCTCATCAAAGTTGATGAGAAGAGCGGTGGCGCGCGGATTTATGGTTATGTCACCAGCCCGGTATACACCACTGGCAGTACGAAGAAGTTTTTCACCTACATCAACGGTCGATACGTCTACGACAAGGTCGTCAACTCCGCTATAATCTCGGCGTACAAATCGCTAATAGAGGATAGGAAGTACCCAGCGGTGGTGCTGTTCATCGACATACCGCATGACCAAGTGGATGTTAACGTGCATCCATCAAAAAAAGACGTGCGCTTCAATAACCAGGGGATGGTATTCGGGCTTATTCAGAGCGCGATAAAAAACACTCTCTCTTCGGCGAATGTGATTGACGCGGCGCCAGCTCGCTTGCAAGAGTCCGAGAGTCTTTACAACAACCCTCCGACGACTGACCGGGGTGATTCGATCAAGCAGTCGATGCTGCAGTATCTCGACAGGTCGCTCGCTTCTCAGCCGGCGTCCGCCCCTTATACCGGTAAGGACTTTTCCAGAGCGCCTTTCCCCCGAAATGATATACCTTCGCAGGATAGTAGCGCTCGAGTTGCGCCGGAGTATACCGCAGAAGATTATTACAAGAGGGCTAAAGAGGGTGCGGCTCTAGAGACGCATAAGGATATGTATGGCGATTACATCAAGATATTAGGGCAGGTGGGCGCATCGTTCATATTGTGTTCGAAGGGTGATTCGCTCTTGATGATCGATCAGCACGCGGCGCATGAGCGTATACTTTTTGACCGGCTTACGCAGGAGTACCAGGAGAAGAACGTCAGCCCGCAACCGCTGTTGCTACCGATTGTGTTTGAGCTTTCTAAAACTGACGCGCTCCTCCTTGAGAATTACCTGACAGAGTTCAAGGAACTTGGATTTGTCATCGAGCCGTTCGGTAAGAACAGTTACGCGGTGAAGGAGGTGCCTGAGGTTCTGCTCGGTTATGACTACAAAGAAGTTATCCACGACATTATCTCTGAGCTGATGTTCCTGAACAAATCGAACGATATTACCGACAGGGTGTCAGGGCTACTTAAACTGCTCGCGTGCAAAGGGGCTATCAAGGCGAATAAGAAGCTGACGAACGAGGAGATAATCAGGCTTTTGCGGGATATGTCGCAGACCGCCTTCCCGACAAATTGTCCGCATGGACGCCCAGTGGTCATAGAACTCACACAAAAAGATATCAGGAAGATGTTCAAGAGGAGCAATGGATAAACCGAAGCTTGTCATAGTCGCGGGACCCACCGCCACAGGTAAAAGTTCGCTCGCTGTCAGGCTCTGTCAGGATTTTAACGGTAGTGTGATCAACGCCGACTCCGTACAAATATATAAACACCTTAACATCGGTACCGCGAAACCAACGCTTACGGATATGGCTGGTGTGCCGCATTACCTGCTTGATTTTTTGGATCCGAAAGAGCCGTTTAGCGTGGCGGATTTTCGGGCGGCGGCGGTCGAAAAGATCAGTGAGATACAGAGCCGCGGTCAGAATGTTTTTGTCGCCGGTGGCACTGGGCTGTATGTGCGTATCCTTACCAGCGGTATAATCGATGTTCCGGGCTCTGACCCGAAGATACGGGCTGAGTTGAAAGAACGCGCGGAGAGCGAAGGTATCAAGGCGCTTTATGAGGAGCTGAAAGATGTGGACGAGGCTTCCGCGTCGAAGATAAGCGGGAACGATCTGTTCAGGATAATCCGCGCGCTCGAGGTTTGCAAAGTCTCAGGCGCTAAGGCGTCTGAGGTTCGCGCCGAGCACGCGTTTGGGGAGGAGGAGTTCGATACGCTGAAGATAGGGCTCAATATGGATCGCGCGAGGCTGTATCAGCGGATAGAGGGTAGGGTGGATACTATGATCGGCTCTGGGCTAGAGGATGAGGTGCGCGGTTTGATCGAGATGGGGTACTCACGGGACTTAAAGCCGCTGACATCGATAGGATACAAGCAGATGATGATGTACATTGCTGGTGAGGTGAGCCGTGAGGAAGCTGTACGGCTGATAAAACGCGACACAAGGCGTTACGCGAAACGGCAGATAACGTGGTTCAAAAAGGAGCGGGGCATAGTATGGTTCGACGCTGAGGATGTGCAGGGTGGTCGAGGCTACGCCGAGGTCGCTGAACTGGTGCGGGGATTTTTCGCATAATCGATTGATGGGCATCATGCCCTTGATTTATTCTGAAAATATCGTATAATCTATAAAATTCATTAGAGGTGCCCGTAAATGTCAAAGCGAAACTTAATTTACTACATAAAGCAGGGGCCGACGCTATCGGTACTGCTCACTACTTCATTCGTGTCTATCTGCATCGAGACGATAGCGTTGTACTACTTCTCGATCCAGATCGGTTACATATATTTCCACATTTCACTATTGACTTCTACCCTGCTTTTGGGCGCGTCGCTCAGCTGTGCGGGTGTTTATTTTTTGTTGCGTAAGAAAAAGCGGTTGGCAAAAAAGCTACTCCTCGCGACAGATATACTGCTCCTGCTACTGGTACTGCTCCTGCTCTTTTTGCGGGGGAGCGCACTCAATTCAGCCGCGGCGTATTATGCCCTGCTCGCGCTGACCGGTGTCATACTCGGCGCTCAGTTTTCCGCGGTGGCGGCGGCGGTCGTGCGGGATGACGCTATCAAGACCGACTCGGGGCATATCTACGCGGTGGATCTGATCGGCGCCGGTATTTTTCTCATCGTGCTTTTCAGGTACATGCCACTTATCGGGGTTGACGCGATACTCTACATCGCGCTTTTTGTCAAGCTCGGGGCTTTCGTCGCGTTCATACTGAAAGAGATACTCATGGGGGATAAAACCGCGCCGGATAAAGAAAGTCCCTCACCAGAAAAGCTGAATTTAAAGCCGATGCAGATTGTGATACCTTTTATCTACGGTGTGTGCCTCATCATCACTCAGTCATTTTTGATTCGGATGATGCTCGTAAATGTCGGGCATAGTTATATTTCGTTCGGCGTACCGATCGGTATATGGCTGTTGGGCGCGGCGGTCGGGTCATACATAAACGCGTTCACGAGGCTGTTCAACCGGGACTGGATCGCGCTGACACTGATAATTTTGTGCGGCATCGCGCTACCGCTGGTGGTGTTCGCTGATTTATCCCTAGCGTGGGAACTCAAAGGGGTCGATTTTAACCTAGCGTTTTTCTCCGGGCTGATCTTTGTCGTATCGTTTGTGAGTGGTATGATCTTCCCGCTTATATGCGGTTTTTTCAATGACGA
>JAJRXV010000130.1 GCA_024276115.1 Deltaproteobacteria bacterium | reverse complement strand
GCTTGGCGTCTTTCTCGCAGATATAATAAGAGTAGCGCCGCCCGCCCTTTTGCGAGTAGGTGATTCCCATCGCACAGCCGCAATGCCCGCATCGGATTACACCGCTAAGCGGCGAGACCATTTTTACCCGGGCTTTGCTCATCTTGGTTCGATTGTTTTCCGAAAGCAGCGCCTGCACCTTCTCCCAGAGTGACTTGCCGATTATGCCCTCATGCTCGCCTTCGTAATTTTCGCCCTTGTAATGCACCTCTCCGATGTAGAGCCTGTTATTCAGCGCGCGGTAAACCTGCCCGGTGTTCCACTTGCCGCCCGGGTGAACTCTGCCATTCTTCGATGTCCATGATTTGGTAGTGTAGCCCTGCTCGTTAAGCTCCCTTGCAAGCTGTTTTGCCGCGCCAAGCTGTGTGTAGCGTTTGAATATAAACCGCACCTGTTCCGCTTCGTCCTTGTTTATCACGAGTTTTTTTGTATCCCTGTTCACATCATAACCAAGAATCGGTGCCCCGCCACAGTACTTCCCTCTGCGCTTCGCCGCCGCGACCTTATCGCGAATCCGTTCTGCGATGACCTCGCGTTCATACTGCGCGAACGTCATCAGCGTGTTTAGCATCATCCGACCGGTAGAATCCGTCGTGCTAATCTGTTGCGTCACCGAAACGAAGCTGACCTCCATCTCGTTAAAAGTATCGATCATGCGGGTGAAGTCGAGTAGCGACCGCGAGAGCCGGTCGAGCTTGTAAACGACGACCACATCAATAATACCACGGTCGATATCGGCGAGGAGCCTTTTTAGAGCAGGCCGTTCCATCGTCCCACCGGAGAATCCGCCGTCGTCATACCGGTCGGGGAGCATCTCCCAGCCGAGCATTTTCTGGCTCATGATGTAGGCTTCCGCCGACTCACGCTGAGCGTCGAGCGAGTTGAACTCTTGCTCCAGTCCGTCAATGTGACTCTTTCTGGTGTAGATCGCGCACTGGAATTGTTTATCAGGGAGCTGATTTGTTCTTACATTACTAAACATTTTTCTTACCTCCTCGTTTTATTTTTTCGCACCTTTCTTCAGTCCAAAAAATACCTTCCCGTTCCAGTGCGTGCCGGTTATCTTATCCGCGACCGCGCTTAATGACCGGTACACGCAACCTTCATACTCAAAGCCTTTCTCTCTGGCGATGACTTCGTACTGCTTACCGTTCCATACCCGAACGAACCGCGTTCCCGGCAGTATGCGCTCACCCGACTTGTTATTCGTCGGCTTCCTCTGCAAAATCGTAGCCATCGGGTCGTTTGCGGCGACATTCTTGAGATGCGCTTTCGCCTCTTCGGACAGTCCGCCGTGGAACAGCTCCTGAATCCGGTACGCAAGCTGTTTTACGAGAAACTGTTTTTTGTACTTCGGCGGCTTGCTGTCGTAAAGGTCGAGCCATTTTTCATGGAGCTGCTCCAGACTCAGCGTTTGTAAGGCCGCCAACTGCCGTAATACAGAAGTCTGGGCACGTTTTTTATTCTGCTTAACTTCACTCATTTATTACCTCCAAGATTATATATTCCGCGCCCAGGTTCAGGACGCGTTTTGTTGTACCAATGCTCAATTTACCAATAAAAATCAAGTCCTTATTCGCCTATTACGCTTATTATTTTCAGCTCCTCGACGGTGCTTAAAACGCATTGCCGCAATGGCGAGAATCGAGCCGATAGCGTCCAGTCTCTCCTCGGGAGAGAGGTTTTCTAAACAAAACGTTTTATACTCAATCTGCTCATCCAAGAAACTATTTTCAATAAATTGATCTTTCAAAATTGTTACCCCCCATATTTTTTCAGTCTCTTATTACTTACCGGAGCGGGTCTCAAAGTGTCGGGAAATTTACCTATTAGTTTAAATTAAGCGACCTAAACTTGACATCAATGAGCATTATGTTGTATGTGTATAGTATATCTGGTATAGAATACGTTAAATTAGTCAAGGAGCTATGCAAAATGAAAATACAAGAAAATATGTTTAAAGTAAATTTAGGAGGTAACTACTATATCAACGTAGACTGTTTGGTTGCTTATAAAGATGAGCCATTGTTTACATTAATGAGAGGTGAAGATGGGCAGCTATTGGTTTTCTTCAATATATACGGGGAAAATGGAGATAAACTTGCTGTGATCTCTCCTAATAAAACTTGACAAGTAGTTAAGCCAACTTTAAACTATTTGGCTTAGGAGGTCAAGATGAGAGAGAAAAGAAAAATTTATGACAGGGAGTTTAAGATCAATGCGGTTC
>JAJRXV010000009.1 GCA_024276115.1 Deltaproteobacteria bacterium | reverse complement strand
TCGCTGTCGGTCGCGATATAAGCCTTATAGCCGTAATAACTACACTTTCTCTTTTTAATCCATCTCGTACAGCTAAATCCTGTCAAACAGACTCCAGATTCTGTCTTTAGTCTCACACGATCAAAACGACATTCGCCCCTCAAATCTTACACCTTTCCAAGGCTGAGGCTGACACAAGTTCGTATTCATATACAAGGTGAGCTTTTTCCTTCATATCAGTCCCAGTTACCGCAATTCCAATTACCTTATTGTTAATATCAACAGCAGGACTACCACTTTGACCAGAGAACATTGGCTGATTAATAAGCATTCTACTCGTCCCTAAATGATTTCTAAATCCTGTAATTCTGCAACCGTGATTAATTAATGGCTTATTGCAAGAGCCATAATTTGGAAATCCTGCGAAAGTAATTTCATCTCCTGCAGACAAGTTCGCTTTCCCCAACTCTAAGCTGGGTAGATTTTCTTCATTAACCCCGTTGATTCTAAGTATAGCTAAATCGCAATCTTTGTCGCATTTAACAACTGATGCTTTTTTTTGCATACTCGGAATAATTTCATCACTCCTAAACACTTTTATTTCGTCCTCAGATCCAATAACATGCTCACATGTAATGAGCCCAAAGTCCTTAAGCATAAACGCCGTCCCTTGACTAGAGCCACATTTCACAACCCATAGAGCTGATTCAAGTTCTTCATTAATATTTAAAGGCAAACGGGGTAAGTCTGTCCTAAAAAGCCCTCTGTATTTATTCACAAGTTTTCTGTAAACTTTATCTCTCTCACCCCTTATCATTTTTAGATAGGCAATTTTCCCTGCTATAATTGTTGAGAATTTAGGCAAAGGCTCTCCACGTCCCAACTTCTTGTCATATTTCTCATAATATTCTTTTTGCGCTTTATCCTCCCCAAATTTTTCACACGCATACAACATCGCCCTGACCTGACGAACAAATTTTCTTCTTACATTAATTTTTTCATTTACTGTCAGACCTGTAACTTCTTGCCTGCTTGTCTGATTAAATAACCTGACTTTTTGAAGATTAATTTCGAAGCCATTACTAATAATTATTTCTTCTAACTTTTTTCCTAATTTAATTTCGGAATCATTATCTTCAAAGGTATAAGCTACAACTTGTTTTGAGAATCTTGATTTGGTTGTTGAAAAAGTTATATCATCACCATACCTTGTATAAGAGTAATTTAGTTTCTTAGCCAGTCTATAAAGCTCGTTATCTAATCTTTTACATATCATATTCGATATTATTGGCGAAGTGGGAGCACCTTGAGGCAGTTCACCATCATGACAACAAATTTGCGCTAAAACAGTTGCAGCATCTGCGTGTAAGCTATATGGCTTTGATATAAACACCCCTCTTACCCTTCCAAAATTAATAGACGGGAAAAAATCTTTTAGATCAATATTTAACACATTCCTGCCCCTGACGTGAATTGCAGCATTTGAAGCGATGCTTTTTCCGACACAAAAACCATGAACAGAAGCTTTTGGCTTATATGTTAAGGTTAGAATAGCTCTTAATTTACGTTGTATTATTTTGAGCGTAGAAACAGGTGAGTGAATAACCCGTTTATCTCCAGATTTCTTTCTAATAAAAACTTTTTATAATTCTTATGTTTATTCCTATAAAGTAAATAAATTAACGTCTTTTCATCAATTTCTAAAAGATCAGCTACGTCTTTCCTACTTTTGAGACTTAAAAATTTTTGCCGACATTCTTCATCGCTTTTAGTTAATTTTGTGTTCATTGTGTTCATAATAATGGTCCTCATCCACGAAGGGTAAAATAGGAAATTCTACTTACTGCGAAAGTGGCTATAGACATTACATACATTACATTAATAACCATATTGAGAAAAAGATGACAAGCACGTATGCGAAACCTTGTTAAAGTCGCTGCAGGATCAACAGCGAGAAATCAATTAAGCCTATTTATACCCCTCGAGCATGATCACTGTAAATAATAACACTTTGAGTTAAATTTAACAAGAAAATAGTTAATCCCCATAGATGTGAATTACATAAAGATTACAGAAGAGAGCTTGACACGAAATTAATATAATAATATACTGCGAAAAATTAACCGCTTGCATATAAAAGAACTGGAAAAAGATGACCGAAAAAAATACTCCGAAAAATAAAACTTCAATCAGGATGATCGTCGTTCAGACTCTCATCGTCTGCGTTTCGCTTGTGGTGGCGCTCATGATCGCTGAAGGCGTAATCCGTCTGAAAAACAGCTCGATGAAAAACTATGACATTGAGATGTGGAAGTACAGCAAGGAGCTGAAAATACCAAGTGAGAATCCGGTGTTGGGTCATGAACATCGCAACAGCGCGGCGGCTACACTCCAATCGGTGGATATCCGAATAAACAGCCGGGGACTACGGGGCGGTGAGGTATCACCACGCATGGCGGGGAAGCGGCGGATACTCTTCATCGGCAGCTCTATAACGCTCGGGTGGGGCGTCAAAGAAGAAGAAACGATGACAATGCGCCTGCAGGAGATGTTCAAGCGCGATGGCAATGATGTCGAGGTCTTAAACGCCGGTATCGGGAACTACAACGCTGTGCGGTACGTTGAGCGTTTTTTGACGACGCTTACCGATCTGGAGCCGACCGATATTGTGGTGCATTATTTTATCAATGATGCTGAAGTCTTGCAACGTGGTGGCGGTAATACGCTCCTGAGGAACAGCCAGCTCGCGGCGCTTATCTGGTCGTACTTGCAAAGCCAGAAAGCCGCCAGCAAAAAAGGCGGGCTCGATGCGCATTACAAGGAAGTATACGCCAGCGACGCACCGGGATATACCGATATGAAAAAAGCGTTGAGGCGGCTCAGCGATTACGCGCGGGAGAAGGGCATACGGCTCCACCTCGCGATGATGCCTGACATACACAACCTAACCGATTACAAGTTCAAGTACATACACGAGGAACTGAAAAATATCTCCACTAGGCTGGGGTATAACTATATCGACCTTCTGCCGGCGTTTTTGGGGTTTACCCCTGAGGATATCTGGAGTATGCCGGGCGATCCGCACCCAAACGGACTTGGGCATGAGATTATAGCGGAAACGCTTTACCCATTCCTGCTTAATGAAAGCGGTGACGGAGATAGAATGAAATGATTTTCTCCTCGCCGGAATTTTTCATCTTCTTCGCGATATACCTCCTGTTTCACTTCCTTGCGCCCATTAAGTACCGGGTACCGCTGATTATTCTCGGGAGCGCGTTTTTTTACGGCTACCACCGCTGGGAGTACGCGGCGTTACCGTTCGCGTTGATAGGCTTCGCGTACGTCGGCGCTCTTATAATCAGCCAGCAGGAGAGCGAACCGGTGCGGAAACGGCGTCTGGCCGCTACCATAGCGCTGTTACTGTTACCGCTACTATTCTACAAGTACGCGGACTTCTTATATTTATCATTGGTCGCCCCGCTCATCTCGGCAAAAGACCCGCTCGTCAACCTACCGCTACCGCTCGGGATTTCGTTCATCACATTTACACTCATCTCGTATGTCGTTGATGTGTACAAGAATAAATTCCCTGTTGAGCGCAATTTTAGCGTACTTTCGGCGTATATACTATTCTTCCCGCAACTCATCGCCGGACCAATACTCAAGCCGCATGAGCTCATCCCTCAGCTTGAGAATCCAGGGTCGGCACGCAAAGGAGCATTCATGTATGGCGCGGCGGTATTCACTTTCGGGCTCGTAAAAAAGATGGTGTTCGCCGACTCGATAGCTCTTTTTGTCGACTCGGTATATAAGGCGGCGCCGGGCTCACTCGGCACGCTTGATTACGTGACAGCGATATACGGCTTCCCATTGCAGATATACTGCGATTTTAGCGGCTACACCGATATGGCGCTCGGGCTAGGTTACATACTCGGAGTCACACTCCCGAACAATTTCAGCCGCCCTTATGTCGCGACATCTCTTATCGATTTTTGGAGGCGGTGGCACATAACGCTCTCATTCTGGCTACGCGATTACCTATACATCCCGCTTGGCGGCAACAGGCGTGGATTCCCAAAAGAAGTACGCAACATATTAATAACCATGACGCTTGGTGGTCTCTGGCATGGTGCGAGCTGGACTTTTATCGCCTGGGGAGCGTTGCACGGTATCGGGATCGTCATCAGCCATATCGTAAAAAAAGGGGCGTTGGGCAGGGTCGTAGAGCGCATACCAAAGTGGGTAAAGATCCTGATCACGTTCCACATTGTCACTCTACTTTGGGTGTTCTTCAGAGCGCGGGACTTTCAGACGGTGTACAACATCATCTCAGGAGTGTTCACGACTTCTCTTGGGGATATGCCGACATTCCTCACCAATAACGGATTTTATCTCTTTATCATCCTGATGTTTTACATAACGCATGCGTTCGATGACCATGCGCACATATTTTACTTCATTCATAAAGTCCCGCGCGCTCTGGTGTGGGGGGTACTGCTCATCATCGTCGCGATGTGCTTCGCGCTCGGTGGCGGAAACTCAGCGGCGTTCATCTATTTTGATTTTTAACCGGCGCGCCGGTTTTTTCTGCTGGGATTTTAGTTCTTATGGTTTTACCCTATAAAAACGTGAATAAAATTTACGTTTTTTTACGCGGCAGTTTTCAGGCAAAGCTCTTTTGGGACTGTTGCCAAATAGAGAATTCCCCCTGTTTTCGAAAAAGCCATCGCTGTAAGTACCTGTAAAAAGGGGGTACGACCAGCATCGCGATGCTCGGGAGTGTAGGGGGAAATCCCCCTAAATTGCATTGGGCAACATGCCCCTTTTGTAATCAGGGATAGGCTGTCGTTGATCTCTTGGTAGGCTGACTCCAAGACAGAGGGCTGTGACAAGAGCTGCTTTGCTGTTTTCTTGTAAGTCATTGAAATCATTGGTTCTGCAAAACACGAATTCGAGACGGATTTCACCCATAGGACTTTGTAGCCGAGTTCCGTAACCATATAGAATAATAGGCATTTCTTCTTTTTGACAAAACCGCGCGCGATTAATTTCCTCAATTCATACCGGATTTGCGACAAATTTCGGAAATTATCACCCAAGAGCTTCAAAAGGTCTTTCGTGCGGAACCCGTGCACGCACAATTTCGGGTTAGTTTGTTGCCGTTTTTGCCGCCGTTTTCCGAACGCCACCAGATGATCGGGATGCCGAGTTTCGCTGCTGTTTTTTCGATGTGCGAGTTGAGCTGATCGGTGAAGACCCGCATCACCCCGTTGGTGAACTTTAAAAACCGCAACGAACGCAGGAAATTTATGAGGCTCCCCTCAGAGAACATCCAGAGAATGTAGCCCCGGA
>JAJRXV010000129.1 GCA_024276115.1 Deltaproteobacteria bacterium | reverse complement strand
GTGTTCGACACCGCCAACGGCTCGGCGTGTTACAGATGCCTCTACCCCGAGTTGCCACCGGCAGGGATGGTGCCATCATGCCAGGAGGCCGGAGTGCTCGGTGTTGTCGCCGGAACAATCGGCGTGTTGCAGGCGCAAGAAGCGCTCAAGCTGATACTCGGCTTTGGTGAGCCGCTCATCAACAAACTGCTGATATTCGACGCGCTCTCAACATCGTTCAAAAACCTGAAAATAAAAAAAGACCCGGAGTGCCCGCTCTGCTCGGAGAACCCGAGTATTACAGAGCTGAAGCAAGAGGAGCAGGAAGAAGTCTGCGAGCTGAGGTAGGTGAGTGGTTCGCAGGTTCCTTAATCTGACCGGTCTCTACAATTAAAACTCTGCACAGCTTTGTAAAGAATGGCTACCCCACACCAACAATCGCGAGAAGTGAGCGTTTTTTTGCGCACAATGTAGCGATCTCATACTAACTTACGTTCATCTAAAACTCCCGCGCGACCTATTTCAAAAAAAGACTTTATCTTTGCGGAAAAAAGTAATATAATCGAATGACTCAGCTATACGGGAATCAAACGCAAGGCAGCAAGCGGATCAATCCATTAAAACACGTTAAAAGAAAAAATAATTGACAAAGAAGTGACCATCGCGGTGATCGGTATGGGGTACGTCGGGTTGCCGCTCGCGGTCGAGTTCGCCAACGCCGGCTTCAAGGTGATCGGGATCGATCTCATCGAGGAGAAGGTCAATAGCATAAACGACGGCGTCTCTTACATAAAGGACGTGCCTGACGAGGCGCTCAAGCAGGTCATCAAGAGCAAACGCCTCATCGCGACATGCGATTACAGCGTCTTAAAACGTGTTGACGCGATATCGATATGCGTCCCGACCCCACTACGGAAAACGAAGGATCCCGATATCTCATATATCCTCGCCGCGACCAGTATGATAGTGAAATATATAAAGAAAGATCAGCTTGTCGTCCTCGAGAGCACGACCTACCCCGGCACCACCACCGAGGTTATACAACCGCGGCTAGAGGAGTCCGGGCTCGTCGTCGGGAAGGATATTTTCCTCGCGTTCTCCCCTGAGCGTGTCGATCCCGGCAACAAAATCTACACCACAACGAACACCCCGAAGGTTATCGGGGGTGTCACAAAAAAATGCACAAAAATGGCGAAAGCGTTATATTCGCATATTATAGATTCGGTGATCGAGGTATCATCGACGCAGGCGGCTGAGATGGTGAAGCTACTCGAAAACACTTTCAGGAGTGTCAACATCGGTCTGGTGAACGAGATAGCGATCATCTGCAACAAGCTCGGGCTCGACGTCTGGGAGATAATCGACGCGGCGGCGACGAAACCGTTCGGGTTCATGCCGTTTTACCCCGGACCGGGTCTCGGTGGTCACTGCATCCCGATCGACCCGCACTACCTGTCGTGGAAGCTCAAGACGTTGAATTATAACGCGAAATTCATTGAATTGGCCGGAGAGATAAACAGCTCCATGCCGAATTTTGTCGTTACAAAAGTCGCTGACGCGTTGAACCGGGTGAAGAAGAGCATCAACGGCTCAAAACTCCTGATACTCGGCGTCTCATACAAGCGCGACATCGAGGACGTTCGCGAGTCACCAGCGCTTGACATAATTAATATCCTGATAGAGAAGGGCGCGAAAGTGTCGTACCACGATCCGTTCGTACCGGTCGTGAAAAAGAACGCCATATCCCTCAAGTCTGTCAGCCTGACCGAAAAACGGCTGAAAGACGCTGATTGCGTGGTTATCGTGACTGACCATACAGAGTTCGACATAAAAAGAATCGTCGTCGAGTCGAAGATAATCATCGATACGCGGAACGCGACGAGTCATATATCGAGTAGGAAGATAGTCAAACTATAAAGGGAAGCGAATTGGAAAGAAAAACATTTTTGATTACCGGGGCCGCCGGATTTATCGGCTCAAACCTCACCGAGCGCCTGCTTAGGGATGGTTACAACGTGAAAGCGCTTGACAACCTCCTTACCGGTAAGCTTGATAACCTGGCGTTCACCAAAAAATTATGCAGTGATATCGTGGCGCGATTCGAGTTCATCGAGGGCGACATCCGCGACGTTGCGACCGTTACAGCGGCGATCGAAGGGGTTGACTACATTTTGCATCAGGCGGCGTTGCCATCGGTAGCGCGGTCGGTGGAGGATCCGGCTATGAGCCACGACATCAATGTAAATGGCACGCTAAACATATTAGAGGCGGCGCGGAAGAGCGATGCGGACATAAAGATCGTGTACGCCGCGTCATCATCGGCGTATGGCGACACCCCGACCTTACCGAAGATCGAGACGATGCCGGCAAAACCGCTCTCACCGTACGCGTTGCAAAAGTTCACCGCGGAGGAGTATATGCGGATATATCACAGCATATTCGGTGTCAAGACCGTAAGCCTGCGGTACTTCAACGTGTTCGGTCCGCAGCAGGATCCGAAGTCACTCTACGCGGCGGTAATACCGAGCTTTATATCCGCTTTTTTGAAGGATACTACACCAACGGTGTACGGTGATGGCGAGCAGACGCGCGATTTTACTTATATCGACAACGTCGTGCAGGCGAACATTAGAGCGGCGCTATCATCTGATGACGCAAATGGCAAGGTGTTCAACATCGCTTGTGGAAAGCGGATATCGCTGAACCAGCTCCTGAAGCTACTTGAGCGGAAGTTCAACAGGTCGGCTAACACCGAGTATTGTGACGCGCGCGCAGGTGATGTGAAGCACTCGCTGGCGGATATAAACCGTGCGAAGGAGCTTCTGGGCTACTCCCCTGAGGTGGCGTTTGAGGAGGGGCTCGCGAATACAGTCGATTATTTCGCGGCGAACATGAACACTTTTTTGTAGTATCATGGTTTTTTATTTTTTAATGCTTGACAATACATTGTTAGTTGTTACCTTTTTATTATTAAGGGGGACAAATGTTAAGCGCGATGTTAAATACTATACCAATCATACAAAATATTTTAGTCGTCGATGATGAGGACGAAGCGAGATTAGGACTCTCGAAACTACTATCGATAAAGGGTTATAATGTATTCACTGCCGCTAACGGTATTGAAGCTTTAGAGGTGCTTAGGAACAATTCCGCATCCATAATAATCACTGACATCAAGATGCCCGGGATGGACGGACTGACTTTCCTGCGGGAGATAAAAAAGCTGCTCCCCGGGGTTAAGGTAGTTATTGTAACCGGTTACGGTGAGGTTGAAACATACCTTGAGGCAATGAACCTCGGGGCGATTGAGTTTCTGCATAAACCGATAGAATTCAACGCCCTGTTTAAGGTGATCAAAAAAGTTATTGAGGTCAGGCATTAATCTGTGAAACCAAACAAAAGCGTCATTCTAGCGATAGAATCTTCCTGCGATGAAACAGCCGCGGCGGTAGTGGTAGGCGGCAAAAAAATACTCTCAAACGTGATAAACTCTCAAGTGCGGCTCCATGCGAAGTACGGTGGCGTTGTGCCTGAACTCGCGTCAAGGCGGCATATAGAGACTATATCGTATGTTGTGACAGAGGCGCTCGAAGTCGCCAATATGACACTCGACGATATAACCGCTGTCGCGGTGACGAAAGGGCCTGGGCTGATCGGGTCGCTCCTCGTCGGTATCTCATTCGCCAAAGCTGTCGCGTATAGCAAAAATATTCCGCTCATCGGGGTGAACCATCTGAAAGGGCATATCTACGCCGCTCAGCTCGAAAACGATGTCGCGTACCCGTACATATCGCTCTTAGTATCCGGTGGTCACACAGAGCTGTATCTCGTAAAAAACCATAATGATTTCACGCTACTCGGGCGGACGCGCGATGACGCGGCGGGTGAGGCGTTCGACAAAGTCTCCAAGCTCGTCGGGCTCGGCTACCCCGGCGGAGTGGTTATCGATAAGATGTCGAAGAGTGGTGACGAAACGTTCCACAACTTCCCGCGGGCGATGCTCAACAAAGGCTCGTTCGACTTCAGCTTCAGCGGCCTCAAAACATCCTTCAGAAACTACGTCATCGACAAATCAGACGACTTCTTAGAGCTCCAGATGAACAACATCGTCGCGTCATTTCAGGAAGCTATCGTCGATGTGCTGGTCATTAAATCATTTAGAGCGCTGAAAAAACATGG
>JAJRXV010000128.1 GCA_024276115.1 Deltaproteobacteria bacterium | reverse complement strand
TTCGCGTCAACAAGCTCCCTGATAAGCGGTGCGGTAAGAGTCTTTATCTTCGATCTCTTTATCTGCTCCTCAACCTCAACGCTGATCATCTTAGCGGTATCTATATCGATGTAGGTCTCCCTGACTAGCGCGTCAACGATCCTTTTCCGGTCCCAACCTCTAAGATCTTCATCAGATGTCCTGACAAATAACGCCAAATCAGTCGCGTCATCAGGTATTGCCCCACTTGAAAGTCCTTTTGCTTCCTTTACCTCTTTTAATTCCGTAACCTTACCCATTTAAGTCCCCCCTTGCCATTTACAAAAACATACTCTAATTGTTAATAATACAGCATTTTGTGTCTAGTGAAAGAATAGTACACAACATGTAGTGTTGTCAAGAAAAAAAAACACCTTTTTTTTCTTAAATATTACATTAAGTTATAACAACTCTGTGGAAAGCCTGTGGAATTAGTGTTTATGAAAAGTGGGAGCCGTTTTTTTCAGAACACCATAACCCACTGTAATCAGTTGACATTTACGTTAACCTGATTATTTAGGTATTATATGAGGCTTAACTGATAAAATTTCAAACGACACTTTTACTCTGCTTTCGTTCAAATATCTTCGTCAAAAATAGCAAAAATGAGATATTAGAAAAAAACAGAATATTTTTCTTGATTCTGTATGAAGAATGTGATATTTAGTTGTTTATATTGTGGTGGCTATAGTTCAGTTGGTAGAGCACAGGATTGTGGTTCCTGTTGTCGTCGGTTCGAGCCCGACTAGCCACCCCACTTCAATGGCTGAGAGCGTGTGTTATTTCCGCTACTTACAGCCTTCTCGACGCAACCAAGCTCTGACGACCTACCATACAGGGCTATTTTTACGTCTTCTTCAATCAAAACATCAAGCGTTACACCAGCGCCAATGAGCGAATTACTCCTTCTTCATCAGCTCATCACATTTCTTGATTCTTTCATTCTGGGACTGTTGCCAAATAGAGAATTCTCCCTGTTTTCAAAAAAGCCATCGCTGTAAGTACCTGTAAAAAGGGGGTACGACCAACGGGAGTGTAGGGGGAAATCCCCCTAAATTGCATTGGGCAACATGCCCATTCTCTAAGTCAAACCTTTTACCTTCCTTTTTTGGCTTTATCATTTGCAGGTTTAACAGGGTGTTTTTATTCTGGATTATGATAAAAACATTCGGGAATGACGTGGTGGCAAGAATATTTTCCGTGTGCCATATTTTTTATCACTCCACCTCATCGACCCACCAGTTGTCCCCGATCCAGAGTCCGATGACTTTTGCGTCAAAATCCCATGATTCGATGAGCTTTACTGAGTTTTTGATTTCCGCTTTGTGTGTATCGTCATCGACGGGGTTCCCCGCGCAGTCGTGGTGACCGCAGATCGCGATGAGCTGTGAGTGGTGTTTTTCGACAGAAATCGATACCGAAGTCTTGATAGATTTTATGACGGTCTTGTTGCTGTTATCAGAGAGTGTCTTGTTCGGTCCGGGTGATGTCACCATATCGACGTACTTGACACCGTACTTTTTCGTTATGTATTTTATTACCGATAGTTGCACTCTGCCGTCGATGCAGTTTATCGCGGTCGCGAATTTTTTCATCAGTTTTCACCATCCCCTTTATTCAGTACGGCTGTAGTCGTCCTCGAGCCGCTCTATGTCGTCCTCCCCGAGGTACGAGCCTGTCTGCACCTCAAAGAACGTCATGATGTCATCGCCAGTGTTTTTTATCCGGTGAATATCACCCGGCTCTATGTTGATCGAATCCCCGGTTTTTAGATTGTGCTCGGCGTCGTTGAGTATTACTCGCGCTTCCCCCCGGAGAATGTGCCAATGTTCGTAGCGGTGTTTGTGGCGTTGCAGGCTGAGTCTTTTCCCGGGGTTTACGTGCACGAGTTTCGCTTTTTGTTCCCTCGTATCAGATAGTACAGTGTAACGTCCCCAGGGTCTGCGGCTCTCCCAGCTTTCATTTTCTATGACAAACTCATACGCTTTTATGTAGGCGTCGATCATTTTTCGCGGGTCTGTGGCGTTGTGATCTATTGTGGCTATGTAGTCAAGCTCTTGCGCTACCGGTGAGTTTGTATCGTTGATGTAGAACACTCTGCTGTTGTAGCGTTTGTATACTTTTATGTCATTTTTTGAGAGCGGCTCGTAGATAGTCGTCATCATCGGTGGCGCGATGAGGTCATTGAACGCGAGTGGCATAAAATCGTAATGGTTATGTATAATGTCGAAGTCATCAGCCTGCTCAAAGACGTTGGCTAGGTGCAGGCACTCTACGGCTCTTAGGTCTGTGTCTAGTGAAAAACCGGTAGTGTCCGGCGCGAAGATGGTTATGTCGGCGCCTCTTTTTTTTAGACCGTCAATTAATATAGGTATAGATTTTTTTAGCCCGTCAAAGCTGCTTGAGCTCTCCTTGGCAGTAGGTAATATTATAGCGACACGCACGTAAAGAGATCCTCCAGAGAGTATATTAAATGTAGTAATTATAAAACTGAATCCACAATATATCACTTGGAATTATTTAGGTCAAGCAATACAGGTATATAAAACCGCATATATTTTACATTAAAAGAAAGTATTTTTTGAAATTCATCTTAATGTGTGGTAAAATCATATTGATGTGATGGTGTCCTAGATGTTTGCTAAATTTTCTAAAATAAATGTTTTGAGGGTGAATGATGTCTTTCAATATTCTTGTTGTTGAAGACTCGCCAACTATGCGGGCGATGATCACAACTACCTTAGAGGAGTGTGAGGATTACGAGATAGTCGAAGCGGGGTCAGGTTTTGAAGCGTTGCGCGAGCTCCCACGGATTCATTTCGATCTAGTCATTACCGACATAAACATGCCTAATATCAATGGTTTGGAGCTGATAAGTTTTCTGAAGAGCAACCAGAACTATGCTACTATACCTATCATAATCGTTTCAACAGAAGGTAGCCAGAAGGATAGAGAAAAAGGTTTTAAGCTTGGTGCGGATGAGTACATAGTCAAGCCCTTTGATCCGGCTGACATGCAGGAGAAAGTACAAGAGATGTTGAAAAGGGATAAGAAAGGATAAGTGTCACCAATAATATGGTTGATAAGGTTGAAGTGACAAAAGAGGTTATTCAAGAGTTTTTGGCCGAAGCTGATGAGATCATCGAAAATATTAATAATGATCTTATGAGCATAAGTTCAGCTGAAAACATCGATGACGCTGACCCGGATCTGCTGAACAATATCTTTAGAGGCGCGCACTCTCTTAAAGGTCTTGCCGGTATGTTTGGCTTCACCGGTATCAGCCACCTCAGCCACCGCCTTGAGGATATCCTCGATACTATCCGGCTCGGCAAGCTTGACCTGACACAGGATATTCTCGATATACTGTTTGAGGGTATGGATTTTTTGACCGCTTTGATCAAAACGGTATCATCTGGAACAGAACCTGCCACTAGCGATGAAATCGAGGCGTTTATAGAAAGTTTCACAAAAAAACTGGCTGGTGATGACGCCGATAAAAAAAACGAGCCAGCAAAAAAAGATAAACAATTTTACATAGACGCGCGTATTCTAAATGTTTTGACAGAGTATGAAGAGCATCGCCTTGAAGAAAATAAGAAGAAGAAAAAAAATATATTCTTGTTGCATTCTGTCTTTAAGCTTGAAACATTTGATGAGGAGCTTTCGAGCCTAACCACGGCGGTCAAGCCTTTGGGGGAGGTCATCAGTATTCTGCCTTCAAGCGGTGAAGCGGCAGAAGGTAATATTGAGTTTGATGTCTTGTTTGGAACTAATAAAGAATTAAGTGAGGTTGACGCTGTTTCCCCTGATAATGTACTGAAGATTGATCTTTCCGTAAAACCAGGCGCTGTTACCGAGGTATCGCCAGAGCCGCTGAAAGAGGTGGCGCGAGACCCAGAGGCGGTAAGAGCAGTAAAGCCAGCGAAAAAAACAACCATTAGGGAGACGATAAAAAGCATAAGCTCGACAGTCAGGGTCGATATATCCCGCCTTGACAGCTTGATGAACACTGTTGGTGAGCTGGTGCTAAGTAAAGCGATCATAGGTGAGATAACTGACAGGTTGAAGGAGCGAGAAGGCTTTACCGGTATCGCGATTGAGCTTTATAAAGCGAATCGAACGCTTGGTCGTAAGCTCGATGAACTCCAAAACAGTGTGATGGGCGTTCGGATGATACCATTAAGCCAGGTATTCGAGAAACTGACGAGAGTTGTAAGAAAGCTCTCAAGGGAGTCCGGTAAAGAGGTGGAGCTACGTATTTATGGTGGGGACACTGAGTTAGACAAACTTATAGTCGAGGAACTTGGTGATCCTCTCATGCACATAATCCGCAACTCTATCGATCATGGGCTTGAGACGCCTGACGTGAGAGAAGCCGCCGGAAAACCACCTAAGGGGATGATAACCCTACGCGCGTCTCAGAAGGGGAATTACGTCGTGATCGAGGTTGAAGATGACGGCAGGGGGATAAACAAAGAAAAGGTAAAAGAGAAGGCAGTTGAGAAGAAGATAATCGATGAAGGGGATGAACTGTCTGAGAAAGATATATACAATCTCCTCTTAATGGCCGGCTTCAGCACAAAGGATACAGTAAGTGAGACCTCTGGCCGAGGTGTTGGCATGGATGTTGTAAAGGCGAATATCACTAAGATGTCCGGGATGATAGATATAATGTCTGAGGATGGGAAGGGCACAAGTATTGTTTTGACACTGCCGATAACGCTCGCTATTATTCAGGCGTTGATAATACAGTTGATTGACAAGCTTTACGCTATTCCACTTAACTCTGTGAGTGAGATAATAAAAATCGTCCCTGATCAGATAAAGACTATTGAGAAAAAAGAAGTTATGCAGCTTCGGGATGAGACTTTGCCGCTTTTACGCCTGAAAGAGATGTTTGAGCTAAAGGGAGAGGTGGCAGAGAGTGAGAAACTATACGTAGTCGTGGTCGGATTTGGTCTCAAAAAAGTAGGTATAATCGTTGACGCATTGCGTGGACAGCAGGATATAGTCATAAAGTCAATAGGTGATACGTTCAAAAAAATAAAAGGTATCGCCGGAGCTACAGACTTGGGTAACCAGAAAACAATATTAGTCTTAGATGTTGGTACTCTTATTGAAGAGGCGCTCTACTAACGAGGTGAAGATGTCAGAAGATATTATAGATGGTGAGGGGCTAGAAGGGCTGGAGGATTTTGAGATCAGCAGCTTCATGCAGGAGGATGAGTTCTTTGATGATGGTTTTCATGGAGATGGTTCCGAACCTTCTGTGAACCTGTTGCACCTTTTATGCTTTGAGCTTGCGAACGAAGAGTATGCTATTGACATCATGAGTATTAAGGAAATAGTAAAACTGCGCGAATTTACAGATGTTCCGAGGTCCCCAGAATTTATCGTCGGAATAATATCGCTTCGGGGAGTGATCGTTCCTGTTTTCGACCTGCGTAAGAGGTTAGCGCTCGACGCGAAAGAACACACAAGGAAGACAAGAATAATCATCTCGCATAATAAGGAAAACAGCAAGAATTGGGGAATGATCGTGGATAATGTTATACAGGTAATAAGAATACCAAAGGATAGCATTGAACCGCCACCGGCTGTTATTAAAGGTATCAGCGCGGAGTTTATCACAGGGGTCGGAAGGCATGAAGACAACTTTGTGATTATTATGAACCTTCAGAATGTGTTGGATATTAATGTATAGGGGTTGAAATTGGACAGAAAACATTCTTCTACTGAAGCCACCATAGAAAAACAGGCTGTTGTCGTCAGAGTTTGTAATGAATATTATGTTGTTGATATAATGAAAATAAAAGAGATCATAAAGCCACTTAAACTTACGCTCATACCTAAGGCGCCTAAATTTATTGAGGGAGTCATCAACCTGCGGGGTATCGTAATCCCGATAATAGATATGCGTAAGCGTTTTGAATTGCCACCGCGCGAAAACGATAAGAAGACAAGGATTGTGGTCATCTTAATTGAAAAAAAGATAGTTGGACTAATTGTTGACGAGGTCAAAGAGGTCATAAAGATCAATGTAAGGAATATAAAGCCTCCCCCTAAAATGCTGGCAGGGGTAAATACTGATTTTATCTTTGGGGTTTGCAAGTATCATGATGATCTGCTGATGATACTCAGGCTTGACAGGCTGTTATCCCCAGAGGAGAAAGATCTGTTGAAGAAAAGTTAAAATGTTAAAAAAAGACCTCTGCGCAACCTGTCATTGCGAGGAGTGGAACGACGTGGCAATCTCATAACTCATTGAACTCACTAAGTACGAGATCGCCACGCTCCGCTCGCGATGACGTTTTTCGGGGCTGTGCAGAGGTCTTAAAAATTAAATTGGACTTGAAATTTATTATAAAGGGATCGTGATGGAAGATACTAACTCATTAATATCACAGTACAATAGTGATAACGCGGAAGTCAGACGGGTTGTCGTGGAAAAGATAGCTCTCTTGAACAACGCTACCGCGTTCGATTTTCTGTTTACATCTATTGGGGATCTTGACTGGCGTGTCAGAAAGACAGCAGTCGATTCTTTGTTGCGTTATAAACAGTATGATGGTTTTTTTGAGCGTGTCTATGTAGCGCTTGAGTCTGATGAAAACGCCGGTCTCAGAAACGCCGCGGTAGAGATTATAACAAAACTTGGGAACACGGCCGTTAATAATATTACAGATTTCCTTAGTCGGGCTAACTATGAGGTCAAAAAATTCCTCCTCGACGCTCTCGGGGACATAAAGAACATCAACTCTGTCGGGGCTGTCGCGCAGTTTTTGAATGATGAAGATGAAAATGTACGTTCTTCGGCGGCTGAAACGCTTGGGAAGATAAAAGATAAGTCCAGCACGAAGTATCTTGTCGAAGTGCTGAGCCGGGATGAACTCCAGTTGCAGTTCTGCGCGCTTGAGGCACTTGTTAATATTGCTGAACCTATTGCTATTGACAATGTAATACCTTTGATAAATAATAGGATATTGCGGAAAGCGGTCTTTGAGGTGCTTGGGCAGAGCAAGGACGAACACGCTGTGAAGTTCTTAGTCGACGGGATCCATGACAACTCAAAAGCGAGCCGTGAAGCCGCGTTTAAAGCGATTGTAAATATTTATAAGACTATTGATGATCCAACAGTCAGAGGTCATATAATAGAACTTCTGAGCAAAATATCGTCACCATGGTTGATCAAAAAAATATCCGCGTCGCTTGGTTCGTCACATCCAAAGGTAAAAAAATCTGTCATCACAATGCTTGGCTTTTTGCAGGCTGTCGATTCGATTCCAGAACTGTTAGATGTTGGGGACGATGATAATATCAGAGAATGTATCTTTGATTCTATAATCTACATGGGGCTTATGTGTAGTGATAAAATAAGAGAAGAGTTTATGTCAAGAGGCGACCGTGACAGGTGCTTCCTCGCAAGGCTCATGGGAGCGATTAAAGATCACAACTCTGAGAAAATACTGGCTGATTCCCTTAAGGACAGGTTTGGGCACCTGAGAAGTTCGGCGGCTATATCGTTAGCGCAACTAAACCAACCAGAAAGTATCGACGTTATATTCCCGATTTTGAACGATCAGTATGAAGATGTTCAGAACTCCGCGTTAGAAGCTCTTACTATGCTGGCGAAGTCATACCCAGAAGAAATAAGAGAAACTATCAAAAGGTATCTCGGCGCCGATGATGATCAGTTGAAAATTAACATTATCACTTTGATCGGCAGGATAGGCGCGAAAGAAGATATCGAGCACCTTGACCTTGCTTTGAGGGATGGCAACCCAGACGTTAGGACCGCGGCTGTATACGCTATCGGGGAGATAAACGTCTTAGCTGAGAGCAAGCACCTGATTCTTACCCTTACTGATGAGAGCGACAAAGTAAGGCTCGCGACCTCAAAAGTACTCGGAAACATGTACTCTGAGGAGTCCTTTAAGGCTCTGCTTACGACATTATATGACAGCAATGACTGGGTAAAGGTGAATGGTATGAGGAGCTTGGCGAGATTAAACGCATTCGACGCTATAGAACCTGTCGCGCGATTTTTAGAACATGACAACCCGCTCTTAGTGATAAACGCTATAGAGTCGTTAAGGGAACTAGCCGCCCCAAATCTGCATGAGTATCTTTCAGCTTTGCTATCCCATGATGACAATGAGGTTGTAAAGACAGCGGTATCTATTCTAAAGGATTTAAAAGATGAAAAAGCCTTAAGAACCTTGCTCGATGTTTTAGATTCCGGCGATCCGCAGACGAGGATAATGATATACAGGGCGTTTGAAAATGTGCATAACAAAGAGATGATAGAGACGTTGTTGCCGTATATTGAAAAAGAATCAGATGATATGATAAAGAGAATGGCGAAGAGAGTTCTTCGGATAAACTAGGGGTAATATTTAGATGAATGGTGATATAATAAATATGACGGAGTTTGAGTTCTTGAAGTTGAGAGATTTCATCAACCAGTTCTGTGGTTTGTATTTTGATGATAATTCTCAGTATTTTCTTGAAAAACGCCTGAATAATCGTCTTAAATTACACCAGTTTACAACCTTTGAAGACTACTATTTTTATTTAAAATACGATCGGGACAAAGAGCAGGAGATAAACGCGATCGCTGAAGTGCTTACGACTAACGAGACATACTTTTTTAGGGAAGAGTTGCAGCTAAAAGCGTTTTCTGAAGAAGTTTTGCTAGAGATAAAAGAAAAATATGAGGCGGCAGGTAAAAAAGAGTTGCGGATATGGTCGGCGGGCTGCTCCACCGGTGAGGAGCCATATACTCTCGCGATGCTGATAAAAGAGACAGGGCTGTTTGATGATTGGAAAATCGAGATATTTGGTAGTGATATAAGTTTGAGAGTACTTACTACCGCCCGGAACGCTGTTTACTCGCACTATTCTTTCAGGATGACAAAACCTGAGCTTCTCGAAAAATATTTTACACCGGTCAGTGAAGAAAAATATAAAGTAAATGATGAGATCAGGAACATGGTCACCTTCGGTCAATTAAACCTGATCGATAAATATAAGATAAGAAGTACTATAGAAACAGTGGATATAATATTTTGTAGAAATGTCATTATTTATTTTGATTCGGACGTAAAGAAACAAGTGATAGAGTCATATTATGACAGCCTTATTGAAAATGGTTTTCTGTTCCTCGGGCATTCTGAAACGCTCATTAATATATCGAACAAATTCATTCTGCGGCACTATAAAAATGACATGATCTATCAAAAACCTGAGTTAACAATCTAAGGAGTTATATAAAGTATGATAAAGGTTTTGGTTATTGATGATTCTGCCTTTAACAGAAGAGCGTTAGAGGATATACTAAATTCATATTTGAGGATCGAAGTCGTCGGTACGGCTGTCGATGGTGAGGATGGGCTGAAAAAACTTCTCCAGTTAAAGCCCGATGTCGTAACGCTCGACCTCGAAATGCCTATTATGGATGGTTTTACGTTCATAAGGATGTCTATGGCGACGCAGCCGACCCCGATTGTCGTCGTCTCTTCTAAAAGCGATGATACCAACGTTTTTAAGGCACTTGAGCTTGGCGCGGTCGATTTTATCGCGAAACCTACCGCGGCAATATCGAAAAAGCTGTTTGATATCCGTGATGAACTCCTTGACAAAGTTCTCGCGTCATCCCAGACTGACCTTGAGAACATAAAAGAAAGGTCAGAGCGTTTTAAGGAACAGGTAGTCGTTGAACGAAAACATGATGGTTCCCCGCTTAAAGTATGTTCCTCAAACTTTGATTTTATCGATACAAGAAAAACAGAGGTAATCGCTATCGGAGCGTCTACTGGCGGACCGACAGCCTTGAAGGAGCTCTTTAATACTTTACCGGTGAGTCTTGACATGGCAATTGTTATTTCTCAGCACATGCCGCCCGGGTTTACCGCGACTTTTTCGCAAAGGCTTAACGAGAACTCAAGCTTTTTGATAAAAGAAGCCGAAGATGGTGAGCCGCTTGAGAAGGGCAAGGTGCTGATCGCGCCCGGCGGGTATCACCTAACATTTTGGCAGAATGACGGCAAGGTGTTGGTCAAGCTTGTCGAGGGGCAGCTCTCAGACAGGAACATACCTTCTGTAAACATGATGTTTAACTCTATCTCTGAGATATTCAGGTCAAAAGTACTTGGGATCGTTCTTACCGGAATGGGGTCAGACGGGAAGGAAGGCGTTGTCAGGATCAGTGAAAACGGCGGAAAAGTATTCGCTGAATCTGAGGATTCCGCAGTGGTGTTTGGTATGCCTAACGAAGCTATTAAAACAAAAAAAGTCGATAAAATCCTCCCTATCCACCAAATGTCGGATATTATTGTCGCTACATACGATAATCAGTAAAAAAACCAGCGATACCAGCCAAAGAATGTAAGCAAATGTAAGGTATCAGAGGAGTGTTGCCAAATAGCAAAATTACCGATTTTATGTAAAATCGTCTTTTGTAAGTTATGGATATTACGGGGTAACGACCAACGGAAGCGTATGGGCAGAGCCCCTAAATTGAATTGGGCAACATGCCCATCAGAGGAATAAACGCGATCTGTTTCTACAGATGCACCACCACCCACCTAAAAAACCGCGACAGCTTCTCGATCAGCGCCACGCCCGCGCCACCATCATACGCCGCCGTGGCGATAAAACAATAATCATCAGAGTCGTCTGAGCTCTCACCGGTCTCAGTCTCTGTCATTGGGGTCGCATCCTTGAGAGCCGCGCTGAAGTTGAACGCCTCATCATCCCTGTTGAGAGAGTTGTTCAGTAATATCAGTGTTGCTTTTTTGTATGTTTCAGCGCTGTCAGCGGGCGGCAGAGTGACAGTCGTTGAGGAGTCGGACACGTCAAGCTCGACGAATTTGCCGCTATCTGTTTCTAACAATAGCTTCACCGCGAATACGCTTCTCTTTATACTAGAGAGGTCAAGCTCCAGAGCTTTGGAGAGACCATCTAATTTTAAGGCATAATACCGGGCGGCAAGGTGATCCTGCTTAGCAGAGACACTCCGCGGAAAAATAGTGAAGCTCTCCTCATGGTATACGAGCGGGTAGTAGCTGCCATGCGCAAGGTCGCGGGTCAAGGTTTTGGTGCGGAAATCATTCATGACGACGCTCACCGAATCCCCCAGCGCGGAAAGCTCATCAAAGTTCGCGTTGACGGCGGTAGCGCCACTTGCGACGCGCGCCCAGATGTTTTTTATCGTCGCCTTATCGTACTTCTCCGAGAGGTACAGGCACCATACTGCGGTCCCGTACTCATGCAGACCGTCAAAAGTATCGATCGGGAACTCCGGCAGATCAAACCAGAGTTCGTACCTGTTTGAATTACCCGCCAGCGTACCATCCACACTATAATACGGCTCACCATTATCCCATCTGCCGTTGTCGTTCGTGTCATCATATTTACTGCCGACATAGTTCAGGTAGTCCAGCACAGTGGGGTAGACCTCACTCTCCATCCATGTGGAGCTCGCCTCCATCCACCAGCCATTGTCATAAATATCAGTTGTAAGCTGGAACTGAAACGCGTGGAAAAGCTCGTGCGCGGCGGTGACTTTTATAGCGCCCTTCTGCGTACCTTCGGGGTCAAGGTTTGCCGGTACAGCGCTAAAATTGTTATCAATCGCCAGGTAAGCGTCAGCAGGAGTATTCTCATACGCGGTAAAGCCGTAAGCCCCCTCTAAATCGAGTATATATACGTCTGTCTTGCTGTCGCCACCGAGGCTGCCATCAGTCGGTAACGGCTGATACCCCAGCTCTAAGATCGATGTCAACGATTTTTCAAACGCCGCACCTGCATCGACGACAAACGTCGGAACAGTCGTAGCGTCGGCATCACTACCAGAAACCGCGTGCGAAGAGGAGCTGTCCTCGGTATAGTGTATGAGAAAATTACCTTCTGGAGTGGCGTAGGTGAGTATTGTAACACCATCACCGTAATAATCAATGTCACCCTTATCAGTCGGTCTGCGTAAGAAGAAGCTGTTCTTGTCCGAAAGAAGCTCAGGAGATTTCTTCGCCTCAAGAAACGTCAATGTACCGCATTTAGAAAACGGCCTTTCAGTTGCGCCAGACTTCGGAATATCACTCGAATCCTTACCAAAAATGCTCTGGACTCGCTGGTTTAGAGGTATTTTGTAATAATCAGCGTAAGCGTAGTTAGTGAGACTAAAAAGGGTTATCGTTGTCAGAAAGGTTATTACAAGCAAGAGGTTTCTTTTCATTATGACACTCCTATGGTTGCTTTTTGAGGGGCATGTTGCCCAATCCACCTAAGAGAGGGAATCCCCCCCCCTTCACTCCCGTTAGTCGTACCCCCTTTTTACAGGTACTTACCTCGACGTTTTTTTTGAAAACATGTAAATTTGTCTATTTGGCAACAGTATCCCTAGGCGTCGAGCGTAAGTAGTAGCTTGTTTTTAAGACTTGATTTGGCGCGTTTCGCGCCTTCGTAGACTTTGGATATCCTCTTCCCTGTCTCATATATCAGCATTTCAAGGAAGTTTATCTTCTTTTCATAGGAGTCGGCGAACGCCGTGATCATGATCTCAGCGCTCCTTGTGTAGTCCTGCGGGAAGTAGGATGACCCCGGAATAGCAAGGGCTACTTTATTGATATTGATATTTTTCAGGGTATGCGCGATAAAATACGCGGTCTCGTTTAAGCGTTCTTCGTCAAACTCTTCTGATTTGCCAAGTCCTACTAGAAGTATCTTTGACGCGACATTTTTTTGATCCGTCACAATCAGCGCGGTCTCTTTAAACTCCCCGGTAATGACGTTATCCATGATAAGCCGCTACACCCTCCCGCACAGACGCCAATCTATAAGCCCGTTCGCGCCCCTAAGCGGCCGCTCATCCTTAAAAAAACTGAGCACTAGAGTATCCGAGTGGGTCTTGTCGATTGATTCAGAGAGTATCTTCGCTTTCATCTACACCTTCAAGAAGCTTTTTCCTTAGTTTTCAGAACCGCGTCCAAAATACCGTTGATAAACGCGCTTGACTCGATCGAGCTGAATTTTTTCGCTATTTCGATCGCCTCATTGATGCACGCCTTACCCGGTACGTCTGTTTTGAACATCAGCTCATACACAGCAATGCGTAGGATATTACGGTCGATAGAGGTCATCCGCCCGACTTTCCAGTGCTTTGAGCGCTTACCGATAGTCGCGTCGATATCGTCCACATTCTCAAACACACCGAATACCAGCTCTTTTGCATAGTCCGCGACAGCGTCAGACACAGAAAAATTATTTAAGTATATATTTACCCCAACATAGGGCACCTGCTCCATTATCTCGATCTGGTACATGATCTGTACCGCGGTCTCGCGTGCTTTCCGGCGTTTACCCAATTTTACCTCATCATTTCTTCATTGATTTGAATAGATTAACTGCTTCTATAGCTGATCCCGCCGCGTCAAAGCCTTTGTTACCCGCTTTTGTACCCGCCCGCTCTATCGCCTGCTCGAGGTTATCGGTCGTTAATACTCCGAATATCACAGGGACACCACTGTCGAGCGACACAGACGCTACGCCTTTGGTGACTTCTGAGCTGACGTAATCAAAATGAGGCGTCGAGCCGCGGATAACAGCGCCGAGGCATATCACAGCGTCTGGTTTTAAGAGCTTGATCGCTTTTTTCGCGGCAAGCGGAATCTCAAACGACCCCGGTACCTTTACTATAGTTATATCATTAGCCGCTACATCGTTGCGCCTTAACGCGTCCATCGCGCCATCAAGCAGTTTGCTGGAGATAAAATCATTAAACCTGCTAACTATGACGGTAAATTTCAAACCGGTGCCGCTTAAACCGCCCTCATATACCTTACTCATGCCATCCTCCTGAAATGTTTTGATTACTCCACGTTCAACATATGCCCCATCTTATTCTTCTTCACCTTGAGGTACTCTATGTTCTTTTCGGTCGGTGTTATCTCGATCGGTACACGCTCTACGATCTCAAGACCATACCCTTCGAGACCGATTATTTTTTTCGGGTTATTCGTCAGGAGGCGTATCTTCTTCACCCCCAGGTCAACAAGTATCTGAGCGCCGAGACCGTAGTCACGCAAATCGCTCTTGAACCCGAGCTCTTCGTTCGCCTCGACTGTATCTTTACCTTGATCCTGAAGAGCATAAGCTCTGAGCTTGTTTACGAGCCCGATACCACGTCCCTCCTGGTGCATATAAACTATGACACCACTACCCTCTTCATCTATCATCTTCATCGCGGCGTGTAGCTGCGGACCGCAATCACACCGCTGAGAACCAAAAACATCACCGGTGAGGCACTCTGAATGCACACGCACAAGCACGGGTTTGTTCTGGTTTATTTCACCCTTCACCAACGCCAGATGCTGATACGCATCCACATCATTTTCATACGCTATCGCCTTGAAATCACCACCAAAGAACGTCGGGATCTTTGTTTCCGCCGCTCTCTTGACAAGCGTCTCCATCTTCATCCGATACTCGATTATATCAGCGACTGACAATATCATCAGCTTATGCTTCTTCGCGAACTTCTCCAGATCGGGCATACGCGCCATCGTACCGTCATCATTCATTATCTCGCAGATAATTCCGGCAGGCTTGAGCCCGGCAAGTTTAGAGAGATCGACAGAACCTTCTGTCTGCCCGGTGCGCACAAGAACGCCGCCCCTTTTCGCCTGAAGCGGAAAAATATGCCCCGGTCGTACAAGATCCTCAGGCTTCGCGTCGTCAGCCACAGCGTCTAAAATCGTCTTAGCCCTGTCCGCGGCCGATATACCGGTAGTGATACCGTGAGCCGAATCGATCGAGACGGTAAACGCGGTCTTGAGGAACGCTGTGTTCTCCTGCACCATCAGCGGCAGGTTTAAGTTCACGCCCATTTTTTTTGTCAATGAAAGGCATATAAGCCCGCGACCATACATCGCCATGAAGTTTATCGCTTCTGGTGTAGCCATCTCAGCGGCCATGACCAGGTCACCTTCGTTTTCCCTATCCTCGTCATCTACCAGGATGACTATCTTACCTGCTTTTATCTCTTTGAGAGCTTTTTTTACTCTCGCTATTTTTGCTTTTGGCATATTAAATTACATAAAGCCATGTTCCGCCAAAAAAGCGGCATTGACTTTACTTTTTTTCTCCTCACCCTTATTATTTAACATCTTTTCAACATATTTAGCTAAGATGTCGGTCTCCAAATTAACTTTATCACCAATGTTCTTAAATTCAAGAACTGTTTTTTCTAATGTAAGTGGTATTATCACAAGCTCAAATCCGCTCTCATCAACACTGTTGACTGTGAGGCTTATACCATCCACCGCGACAGAACCCTTCTTGACGATATACTTGAGTAGCTCCTTACCAGCTGATATCCTCAGCTTAAAAAACTCCCCTACCCTCTCCTTCTTCGTCAGCGTTCCGACACCGTCGATATGACCTGTGACGATATGACCATCAAAACGCCCGGACGCCACCATCGCTCTTTCGAGGTTAAGCCGCGTGTTTGAACTCAAATTCCGCAGATTCGAGAGGCTAAGTGTTTCAAACGAAGCGTCGAACGTCAGCAGATCACCGTTTATACCGGTCACCGTAAGACATACGCCGTTGATGCTTATGCTGTCACCAAGCTTTATTTCTGTGGTATCAAGCGAAGTCCTCAACGCTATGCGGCTTGTGTTCGCGCTGCCAGCAGACGTTACAGCGGCAACTCTGCCTATATCCTCTATTATTCCGGTAAACATACTCTAAACCACTCTCTAAAAATAATACTCCACCATAATATCATCACCAAATTTTCTCAACTCGCTTATTTTAACACTAATCGCGTCCTTTATCAAGTCTTTACTGTCACCGCTGAAAATCGGTTTCGCTTTATCACCCATAATAAGCTTCGGCGCGTAAAACTGAAACATCTTATCCGCCAGTTTCTCGCGGACAAACGAAGCGTGGAGAGTTGAGCCGCCCTCTACTAGAACGCTTGTTATCCCCTCCCCCGCCAGCTTCTTCAACACGCTTTTGAGGTTCAGCATCCCATCTTTTTCCGGCACGCTGATCAGCTTCGCGCCTTTATCTATCAAGTTGGCGCTCTTTTTTTTGTCCGCGGCTTTTGAGGTAAAGATGATCGTCTTTACCTCAGACATGTTTTTCAGCACGTTCGCTTTCTGTTTTATTTTAAGGCTTTTGTCAAGTACCACCCGCACAGGGGCATTAGTACGCTTGCCGTCAAGCCGCACAGTGAGGTGCGGATCATCCTTCATCAGCGTGCCGCTCCCAACGAGGATCGCGTCAACCTCGTTTCTGAGCCTATGCACAAAACGCCTAGAACGATCGTTTGTTATCCACTTCGAATCACCAGAAGCGGTAGCTGTCTTACCATCGAGCGACGCCGCGCTTTTTAGGATGACAAACGGCAGTTTTTTCGTAACAAACTTGATAAAACTCTCATTGAGCTTCTCACACTCATGCTCTAAGACACCGACAATAACATCAATCCCGTTATCCCGTAGCTTCTCGATCCCGCCACCTGATACAAGCGGATTCGGGTCGTACATACCGACAAAGACTTCTTTGATTCCGGCTTTTATGATAGCGTCTACGCATGGTGGGGTCCTGCCGTGATGACAACACGGCTCAAGGTTTACATAAAGCGTCGCGCCTTTTGTAGAAACATTAGCGTTGTTTATCGCGTTGATCTCGGCATGAGGTTCGCCTGCTTTAGCGTGATAGCCGCGACCTATTATTCCGCCGCCTTTGACTATAACCGCACCGACAAGCGGGTTGGGAGAAGTTTTCCCCTTAGCGATCCTCGCGAGGGAAATTGTTTTTCTGATGAACTTTGCGTGCAATTTATATTTTATTCATTTTTGTTTAATAAGCCTCTCAGCTCGTTCATAAATTCGTTTATGTCCTTAAACTCGCAATATACCGACGCGAACCTTACATACGCTACCTTATCGAGTGCTTTAAGCTCTGCCATCACTGCCTTCCCGATAAACGCCGCGCTTACTTCTTTTTCGCCCCTCTGCTGTACCGCGTTTTCCACCTTATCGATCACCTTTTCGAGCATATCGATACTGATAGGTCTCTTTTCGCATGCGGTCTTTATGCCTGAGAGTATCTTGTTCCGCGAAAAAGCTTCCCGACGATTATCCTTCTTGACCACGAGAGGTAACACCTCTTCGATCCGCTCATAAGTCGTAAACCTTCCGGAACACTCAAGACACTCGCGACGACGCCTGATAACATTACCATCCTTCGTCAACCGGGAGTCAATCACTTTATTATCGTCAAATGAGCAAAAAGGGCATTTCATTTATATCTCCTCTGGTACAGCAAACTGCCGGACAATTATCTCAGCCTGACCAAGCATCTCCATAGCGAGCTCATCAGGGTATCCATCTAAATATACTATCTCTGTAACACCGCAGTTTATGAGCATCTTGGTGCAGATCAAACAGGGTTGGTTCGTACAAAACAGCATTGACCCCTTGATATTCACCCCATGGATAGCACTCTGGATTATAGCGTTCTGCTCAGCGTGCAGCCCCCGGCAAAGCTCGTGACGCTGCCCCGAAGGTACGCCGAGCTTCTCCCGCAGACACCCTATATCAAGGCAATGCGGGGTCTTTCTCGGTGCGCCATTGTAGCCGGTCGCCATGATGTTCTTATCCTTGACGAGTACCGCGCCGACGTGCCGCCTTTTGCATGTAGACCGCTTCGCCACCAGCTTGGTGATCTCCATGAAATATTCATCAAAACTAAGTCTGCTCATTACTTCTCGCTTACTACTAATTTACTGTAAAAAGGGAATCTCAAGCATAATTCTTTTATGCTGTCTGAGACACTCTTCAAATTCTCACTGTTTTTATGGTCTTTTATCACGCGCGCGATAAGTGCGGCCAAATCCTTCATCTCGGCTTCTTTCATCCCGCGTGTCGTTACTATCGGGGTACCGATCCTGATACCGCTGGTCACTGCCGCGCTCTTGGTATCAAATGGTATCCCGTTTTTGTTCACTGTTATTCCCGCCTGGTCAAGCGCCTCGTCTATCTCCTTGCCAGTCAAGTCGAGCGGAGTCAAGTCTACTAGTAGCAGGTGGTTATCTGTACCGCCAGAGACTACCTTCAACCCCTCTTCTTGTAACGCCGCCGCCAAAGCCTGAGCGTTCTTGACTACCTGTACCGCGTAATCCTTAAACTCACTCGAAAGCGCTTCTTTAAACGCGACCGCTTTCGCCGCGATAACGTGCATAAGTGGTCCTCCCTGAATACCCGGGAAGATGCTCTTATCTATCGCCTTCGCGTACTTCTCTTTACATAATATCATTCCGCCCCGTGGCCCTCTGAGCGTTTTGTGCGTTGTCGTCGTGACAACATCGGCGTACGGTACCGGTGATGGGTGTGCGCCACCCGCTACCAGTCCGGCTATGTGAGCCATATCGACCACCATAAGCGCGCCGACAGCGTCAGATATATCTCTGAACTTCTTAAAATCAAGTTCTCTCGGGTAAGAACTCGCCCCGACGATTATCATCTTCGGTTTCGATTCCTTCGCTATCTTCATGACCTCATCATAATCTATAAGCATTGTCTCCTTAGAAACACCGTATCTTACAACATTGTAAAGCGCCCCGGAAAAGCTCACACTCGCGCCATGCGTCAAGTGCCCGCCATGCCTGAGCGACATACCAAGTATCGTGTCACCCGGCTTGATCAACGCGAAATAAGTCGCCATGTTCGCCGCAGAACCAGAAATAGGTTGTACATTCACATGCTCGGCGCCAAAAAGCATCTTCGCGCGGTCAATCGCCATATCTTCAATAATATCAACAAAATCGCAACCGCCGTAATACCGTTTTGACGGGTATCCTTCAGCGTATTTATTTGTCAGAACACTACCCTGCGCCTCTAGCACCGCCTCGCTCACGTAGTTCTCAGAAGCGATCAGTACTACCTTCTCCTCTTCTCTTATCGTTTCACAGTTTATCGCGTGAAACACCTCAGAGTCAAAGTTCCAAAGCGCGGAGTTCTGCTTTTTTACAAAATCAGCGTCACCATTAAAGATGTCGTCCTCTATCTCCTGGACCCTGTCCAACCGCTGCTGATGCCTGCCACCCTCAAACTCTGTGTCAAGCCACGTAGCGACCATCTCCTTGGCGAGGCCTGTTTCTGTAGTCCTCTCTCCGAGTACAAGCAGGTTCGCGTTGTTATGAAGCTTGCTCATCTCAGCTGAAAACTTGCTGTACGCCAGCGCCGCCCGAACCCGCGGAAACTTGCCGGCCACGATTGACATGCCGATACCAGTACCGCAAACTAAGATGCCGCTGTCAACATCACCGATAGAAACCCTCATAGCCACATCCTCACCGAAGTCAGGATAATCGACAGATTTTTCACTGTCAGTACCAAGATCGACGATCTCAATCTCAGAACGCTCACCGAGGAATTTCTTTATTTCTTCTTTCAGCTTCCAGCCGCCATGGTCAGACGCGATTGCAATTTTCATTTTTATACCTTATTTAACTGAATTTTTTTAATATTAATGTTCCGTTTGTACCGCCAAAACCGAATGAGTTTGACATCGCCACATCGACTACCTGTTCACGCATCTTGTTCGGTACGTAATCGAGGTCACACTCTTCATCCTTAGTCTCGTAGTTGATCGTCGGGAATATCACGCCATTATCTATAGCGAGCGCGCAGAAAATCGCCTCGACCCCACCGGCAGCGCCAAGCAGGTGACCGATCATAGATTTTGTGGAACTCACAGCAACTTTGTACGCATGATCCTTAAAGACATTTTTGATAGCCATAGTCTCATAGAGATCGTTATAGTGGGTAGATGTCCCATGAGCGTTGATGTAATCAACTTCTTCGGGGTTCATACCGGCGCTTTCGAGAGCGAGCTCTATACATCTCGTCGCGCCAGCGCCGCCCGGAGCCGGTGTCGTTATGTGATGAGCATCGGCGTTCAGCCCATATCCTACCACCTCGGCGTATATCTTCGCGCCACGTTTCTTCGCGTGTTCGAGTTCTTCTAGAACTACCACACCGGCGCCCTCACCCATGACAAAGCCATCTCTGCCCTTATCAAAAGGTCTGCTCGCCAGCTCAGGCTCATCGTTTCTGGTCGAAAGCGCCTTCATAGCGTTAAAACCGCCAACACCAAGCTGAGTGATAGTAGACTCGGCGCCGCCAGCCAGCATAACATCGGCAGAACCACGCTTTATCACGTGCATAGCCTCACCGATAGAATGCGTACCGGTCGCGCACGCTGAAACAGCGCTTACGTTTGGTCCCTGGTACCCGAACCGCATCGAGACAAATCCCGGTGCGAGATTAATAATCAGCATCGGTATGAAGAACGGAGTTATCTTCCGCGGTCCTCTAGCCTGCGCTATCATCGTATATTTTTCTATGGTTGACAGACCGCCAAGTCCCGCGCCGATAAAAACCCCGATCCTGTCGGCATCCGGTTCATTATCGGTCAGCCCCGCGTCATCAACAGCTTCTTGAGAAGCGGCGATAGCGTATTGAATAAAGAGGTCCATCTTCTTTATCTCTTTACGCTCGATAAAATCTTGCGGATCAAAATCCTTCAGCTGTCCGGCGATAGTGGTAGGCAGTCCGGTCGTATCAAAACGATCGATCTGACCAATACCGCTCTTCCCGGCACAGGCGGCCTCAAACATATCTTTAACAGTGTTACCGATGGGGGAAACCGCCCCCATACCCGTAACTACAACTCTCCTACTCAAAGTACACCTCGTAATCTTTTTAATAGAGCTTATATCAGCTCAAATTATTTAAGTAAATTACTACTTCTTGTTGATGTAATTGATTATATCCTGAACTGTAGCGATCTTCTCAGCGTCTTCGTCTGGGATCTCAAGGTCAAACTCCTCTTCGAGAGCCATAACGAGCTCAACTGTGTCCAATGAATCCGCACCGAGGTCATCTGTAAATGACGCTGTCGCCACTACTTCTTCTTCACTAACTCCGAGCTGATCTACTATAATCTTTTTTACTTTTTCTTCTAATGACATAACTGCCTCCTTGTTTTTTGCGCATAATATTTTTTTTGCATATCTATATAAAAACTACATATACATTCCACCATTTACACTGATCACCTGTCCGGTGATGTAACTCGATTCTTCACTAGACAAAAACAGCACCGCGTTCGCTACATCTTCTGGGTAGCCAAGCTTACCCATCGGTATCTGCTTTGTCAACTCATCTTTGACTTTGTCGCTTAACTTCTCTGTCATCGCTGTTACGATAAATCCCGGAGCTACCGCGTTAACGTTAAGCCCCCTCGCCGCGAACTCACGCGCTACAGTCTTGGTCAGAGCTATCACGCCGCCCTTTGACGCGGAGTAGTTCGCCTGCCCTACGTTGCCCATCTCACCGACAACAGAGGCGATGTTGATTATTTTACCGCTTCGCTGCTTCGACATATATCTCACAGCCGCTTTGATACAGTTAAAAGTACCCTTCAGATTTACATCGATCACCAAGTCCCAATCAGCGTCCTTGATCCTCATCACGAGCCCGTCACGAGTGATACCGGCGTTGTTTACCAGTATATTGATCTGACCAAGCTGCTCAACGCACTCAGCCAACATGTTCTTGCAGTCATCAAAATTCGCGACGTTACCACCGACCGCCATAGTCTTACAGCCACTCTTCGCGATTTCTGCCGCTGTCTCTTTCGCCAACTCGAGGTTGATATCAGATATCGCTATGTTCGCGCCCTCTGACGCGAGTTTGATCGCGATTTCTTTACCGATGCCTTGCGCGCCACCTGTTATGAGCGCTGTTTTGCCTTCTAATCTCATATATATTACTCCGTTTTAATAAAATTTAACTTCAGTCCGGCACAATATCTGTGCCCTTAAAATTTAATCACTCTTAATCTTATTGAACGCTATAACCGTTTTTTTCAATGAATCTGTGTCAGCCACGTTTAATCCGACCGTCGACCGTGAGATCCTCTTCAATAGCCCGCTAAGGATTTTTTTGGGACCTATCTCAACAAACAGATCCGTGCCGCTTTCGAGCATGTTGCCAACAGCGTCTTCCCACTTGACTGACGATTTTATCTGCTCTACCAAAACACCCGGTATCTCAGCCGCGCCACTATAAGCGTTCGCTGTAACGTTAGAATATACCGCGCATTTCGGATCGGCAAACTTCAGGTCACCGAGCCGCTGTTGCAGTTTATCCGCCGCCTTAGCCATCAAATCGCTGTGGAACGGACCGCTTACCGAGAGCGGTAGCGCTCTCTTCGCGCCCTTCGCCTTACACGCTTCCATCGCCCTATCTACAGCCGCGCTATCCCCGGAGATCACTATCTGCCCCGGACAGTTGTAGTTCGCGGCAACCAAAACCTCGCTACCCCTGACCTCGTCAAGAACAGCGTTAAGATCATCACGAGCGAGCCCTAATATCGCCGCCATCTTACCACTACCGTCACCAGCCACCTCGGTCATCACCTGCCCCCGGTATCGTACGAGCTTTACCGCGTCGGCAAAACTGATCGCGCCAGAAGCGACGAGCGCGCTGTACTCCCCAAGGCTGTGCCCTGCCATACAGCAGGCTGTGATATCGCTCTCCTCAGTCAAAACGCGATACGCCGCGACGCTGACCGTCAAGAGCGCCGGTTGAGTGTTCTGTGTCTGTCCAAGCTCAGTGTCAGGACCGTCAAAGCAGAGCTTCTTCATATCAAAGCTGATAGCATCGGCGGCCTCCTCAAAAACTAACTGAGCAGTCTTAAAATTATCATAAAGATCGCGCCCCATCCCAACTTCTTGAGAGCCTTGACCCGGAAAAACAAATGCTGATTTTATCATTATATTATTCTGCCTTTTATACAATATTAAATAAAAAAAAGCAATGGTAAAAAAGTAGGCTAGAGCTAGAAAAGCTTACCCTCAGAGCCAAGTTTATGACCGTTTGCGTTATTACCCTTTTTTTAATTTTTTAATAAGTAATGGAATTATCTCATCTACTTCACCGACAATGCCATAAGTCGCGACATCAAAAATCGGCGCGTCTTTATCTTTGTTTATCGCTACGATCACATCCGCTGACTGCATTCCGGCGAGATGCTGGATCGCCCCGGAGATGCCGCACGCGATATAGAGCTTCGGGCAGACTGTCTTGCCGGTCTGACCTACCTGATGCGGGTACTTTATCCAGCCCGCGTCAACAGCGGCTCGAGACGCTCCGACCGCGCCACCGATAGCGAGCGCCAGCTCCTCTATCAGCTTAAAGCCCTCAGGACCGCCGACACCACGCCCACCAGAAACGATTATGTCCGCGTCTGCGATGTTCGCCGTCTCCTCTACCGTCTCGACTACCTGCTGAATCACGTATCTGCTCTTTATTTTTGTCGAATCAAATGATTTTGTTATCACCTCGCCCTTATGGTGAATATCTAGCGGGGCGGGTTTGAATACCTTCGCGCGGATCGTCGCCATCTGGGGCCTTGTGTAAGGGCAGATGATCGTCGCCATTATGTTGCCGCCAAACGCCGGTCGCGTCTGGAGAATATATCCCTCTTTTTTGTCGATTGCCAACTCTGTGCAGTCTGCGGTAAGACCCGTCTTGAGCTTACCAGCCAATATCGGGAAGAATGAACGCCCGATAGCAGTCGCCCCACAAAGCATAATAGAGGGCTTTACCTCATGCACCAGATTCGCGATTACTTCAGTAAAAACATCATCATGGAATTTTTCGAGATTCGTGTCATCGTACAGGTAGACTTTGTCAGCGCTACCGTGGATCAGTTTTTTCGCTTCCTCCTCTAGCCCGGCGCCAAGCAGAACAACGCTTAATTCTTCACCAAGCTGATCAGCGAGTTTTCGTCCTTCTCCTAACAGCTCATAGACTACCGACGCGACTTTCCCCTGACGCTGCTCACCGAAGATAAGTATCCCCTTGTAATCAGCGAAAGAATCCTCCTCCACCTCTCGACCGCCCTCGATCGATATCGCATCCATCGGGCAGGCGTCAATGCAGGCGCCACAAAGTGTACACGACTCAGTCGCGTATATCGCCTCATCACGGACTTCGAGCGAGCCGAACGGACAACTCGACAAACACGCCTCGCACATAGTGCATTGTTCTTTATCTATAAGTAATCCCATCAGAATCTCCGAAATTTAATATTTAAAATTCATTCATAATTCATAACTTTTAACTATATAACGTGTCCGCTTTTCAGGTGATCATACAATGAATCGATGATCTCTTCTGGCGAACCTTCGAGCATCATCCCGAGACCTCTCGGCTGTGGGGCGAACACTTTTGTTACCTTTGTTGTCGAACCTGTCAGACCGATCCGCTCTTCGTCAGCGTTGATATCAGTAGCCGTCCAGACAGTTATCCGCGCTTTTTTCGCGCGCATTTTTCCTTTCAGCCCCGCTATCCTCGGAGTGTTTATATCCTTAACGACAGTTATTACCGCCGGTAGCGGCAACTCTATCACATCGTAGCCGTCATCTGTCATACGCTCTACGATTGCTTTTTCTTCTGTTATTTCAAGTATTTTCCTTACACAGGCGACGAATGGGATATCAAGTTTTTCTGACATTTCAGGTCCTACCTGCGCTGTGTCGCCGTCGATCGCCTGCTTACCGCATATCACCAGACCAACATCCCCGATCTTATCGAGTGCCATAGCGAGAGTATAAGATGTCGCGAGTGTATCAGAACCGGCAAACGCTCTATCAGAGAGGAGTATAGCCTCATCCGCGCCGAGCGAGATCGCTTCTTTCAGCGAGCGCTCCACCTGAGGAGGTCCCATAGAAAGCGCTACGACACTACCGCCGCCGAGCCGCTCCTTTACGCATACACCCTCTTCAAGCGCGTAAACGTCGTAAGGGTTGATGATCGACTCCACGCCCTCACGCATCAGCGTATTGGTCTCAGGGTTGATCTTGACCTTTGTGGTAGCCGGTACCTCTTTGATACAAACAACGATCTTCATCTATTTCCCTCTCTTCGCGTATTCTTTGATAAGCGCCTGGCCGATCACGTTTCTCTGTATCTGATTAGTTCCTTCATAGATCTGGAGGATCTTCGCGTCACGCATCATCTTCTCCACCGGGTACTCTTTCATGTAGCCGTAGCCACCGAACACCTGTACCGCGTCAACCGTTACCTTCATCGCTACATCAGATGAATATAGTTTTGAGAATGCCGACGCTTTTGAGATGTCTTTTGGAGCGGAGTCAATAAACTTAGAAACCGCGTAAGTAAGAGCTCTAGCGGCCTCAGTCTGAACAGCCATATCAGCCAACATGTGCTGAACCGCCTGAAACGCTATAACCGGCTTACCGAACTGGACACGCTTTCTGGCGTATTTGACTGACTCATCGAGTGCGCCCTGCGCCAGTCCGACACCCTGCGCCGCGATACCGGGTCGTGATTTGTCAAGCGTCTTCATAGCTACTAAGAACCCCATGCCTTCTTTACCGATCAGGTTTTCTTTCGGTATCCGGCAATCCTCAAAAATCAGCTCACGGGTCGCGGAAGCTCTGATACCCATTTTGTCTTCCTTCTTACCGAACGAGAATCCCGGTGTGCCCTTCTCTACGATGAACGCGCTCGCGCCTCTGCTGCCCCGCGCCTTGTTTGTCATCGCGATGACAGTATATATGCCAGCTTCACCACCGTTGGTGATCCACTGTTTGGTGCCGTTTAATACATACTCGTTGCCATCGAGCTTCGCGGTAGTCTGTGTGCCACCCGCGTCACTACCCGCGTTTGCCTCTGTGAGACCGAACGCGGCTATCTGCTCCCCGGACGCTATTTGTGGCAGGAACTTCTTTTTTTGTTCTTCAGATCCTGATATCAGGATAGGATAAGCTCCGAGCCCACTACCGGCAAAGCTGACCGAAACACCGATACAAGCCTTGCTTAGCTCTTCTATGGCGATGACATTTTCAAAAATTCCACCGCCGAAACCACCATATTCCTCCGGGATATATAGGCCAAAGAGATCGGATTCAGCGCATACTTTTAATATCTCTGTAGGGAATATGCCTTTTGCGTCCATTTCAGCTCTTGCAGGTACAATTTTCTTTTCGGCAATTTCTCTTGCTGTGTCTCTTATCATCTGCTGTTCTTCAGTTAAAAAGTAATCCACTTTGCCTCCCTCGAATATAGTAATTTATTAAATAATTTATTTTCTTTTAGTCACACTTACTTTTGAATTCACGTTCTCAAACAGATACGCGTTTTTATTGATTTCATCAGCGATATGCTCTTTAACACAATTTTTCGCGTTACGTTCAGCAACTAAGATCGCGTTCATTATGGCTTTCGCCGAAGAGCCGCCGTGCGCGATAACACCGACACCATCAACGCCAAGAAGCGGCGCTCCACCGGTTTCAGCGTAATCGATACGACGCTTGAATTTTTTCAACGCTTTTTTCATGAGCAAAGCGCCGAGCATAGCGACACCCGTCTTTTTCACTTCCTCTTTCACCATACCGACACAAGCTTCGGCCAGCCCTTCGCTGACCTTGAGGACAACGTTACCGACGAAACCATCGCACACCATCACATCGCAGCTACCGTTATAGACATCACGTCCCTCGGCATAACCGATGTAATTAATGTTGCTCTTCTTGAGTATCTCGTTTGTACCTCTCGTAAGATCAGTACCTTTAGACTCCTCTGAGCCATTACTCAAGAGCGCGACTCTCGGGGACTTCACCCCCAGAGCGTACTTTGAGTAAGCATAGCCCATGAACCCGAACTGAGCGAGCGCCCTCACCCTGCAATCAACGTTAGCGCCCGCGTCTAACAGCAGGCAATAGCCATTGACATTAGGCAATAACGCCGCGATCGCTGGTCTCTCAACCCCATCTAGCCTCTTGAATACAGATATGCCGGCAACCATTGTAGCGCCGGAATTACCCGCGCTAATCACTCCATCAGCCTCATTGTTTTTTACCATATCGAAGGCGACTCTAACAGACGAGTCCTTCTTCTTCCTCAAAACAATCGAGGGGGTGTCTGACATAGAGACAATTTGAGGCGCGTGTTTGATCGAGATCGTCAGATTATTCACGTTCTTTTTCTCTAATTCAGTTGAGATAACAGCTTGGTCACCGACCAGCACGATTTCAACACCGTGCTCTTTAGCCGCTAAGATCGCACCATCAATAACAACACCAGGAGCGTGATCGCCCCCCATGGCATCAACAGCTATTTTCATCTTTAGGAAGCACTCTCAACGGTCTTAGTAAGAACTTCTCTTCCCTTATAAGTACCACATGACGAACATGCGTGATGGTGTAGCTTCGGCTCAAGACACTTTGGGCATACAGAGCCGGTTGTGCCAGAAATTGCATGATGCGCTCTTCTTGTGTTACGCCTTACGCGCGAAATCTTTTTCCTTGGAACTGCCATTAATTAACTCCTCTTTCTTATTTTAAATTTTTCAAAACCGCAAACGGGCTACTTTCATTGCTGTCATCACAAGCGCAATCACCATCATTCAGGTTCACGCCACACTTGCGACATAATCCATTGCAGTTATCGTTACAAACATAACTCATCGGGCATAACAGAGCAAGCTGCTCAGCGATAAGATCAAGCAAATCAATCTCCTCACTAGATAGGAGCTCTCGTTGCAGGTCTTCACCTTTAAGCTCCCGCTCGCTCGTCCCGTCAGAATCGTTATCATCACTAAGAGTCAATATTAGCGAGAACGACTCATCATAATCATTGTCAAAATACTCTATGCAACGTTTACAACGAAGTTTTAGAGAACCTTTTAGACGCCCATCAATATAATACGCGTCCTTTTTTCTTTTTATTTTAATATCGACAGAAACCGCAGATGTTTTTTCCTCACCATCAGTCATATCCTTGACCCTTCGAAAAAAGGAATCATCGTCAACTAAAAAGTGAGACTCATAAGAATCATCTATATCTGATAATTTTATTTTCATAGCAATATATTTATAAAACAAGAAAAACTTGTAATTATATTAAAATTAGGGTTTTGTCAAGTAATAAATGACTTGAGGAGCAGTTAATTGAAAACATGCTACTGTTTTTGGTTACTTCGCGGACAAAAATATTTTTCGATAAGCAACCAATTGAACAGACATAATTCTGTGGCGCAAAAGATTACTATCACAATCAAATCATCTTAATTATAAAAGATACTTTAACCTCATCAGTGAGTGCTTAGCCGCTTCAAAAAACTTATCAGGGAAAATACCGATCCATAATGTCACCAGAACGCAGATGTATAAAACCGCGTGTACTGCCTTCGGCGACGCGTTGATCTCTTCGTCGATCTTAGGCTCGTACATATACATAACCATTCCCAATCTGAAATAGTAGAATGCTGATACCGCTGTATTTACGCACGCTACAATCGTCAACCAGGTAAAGTTAGCCTTCACAGCCGCATAAAAAAGATAGTACTTAGCGATAAAGCCACCAGTCGGTGGGAGCCCGGTAAGACCGAACATAAACAGAAGCATGAGAGCTGCAAGAATCGGAGCCCTCTTTCCGAGCCCGTGGAAATCCGCCATCATCTCGCCGCTGTTCCTCTTTGTTCTTAGCATCATAATGATGATAAATGGACCGAGGTTCATGAAAGCGTAAGTGACAAGGTAGAATAGAACACTCGCCATCCCGTCATCAATTCTGTTGATCGAAAGAGTAACGCCATCAAAAGTAACGATACCTATAGAAACGAGTCCCATCATAATATACCCGGCATGAGCTATACTTGAATACGCGAGCATCCTCTTGACGCTCTTTTGGGTCACTGCCAGAAAGTTACCAACGGTCATGGTAAGCGCTGAAAGAATACCAAGCGTAAACGCCCAGTTTACATGAAGCGCGAAGAGCCCTGTCGCGTATACTCTAAGGAATATCGCAAAGCTGGCCGCTTTGACCGCTGTACTCATAAATCCTGTGATAGGGGTCGGCGCTCCCTCATAAACATCCGGGCACCACATGTGAAACGGAGCTGCCGCGATTTTAAACCCGAATCCAGCGGCAAAGAGTACTAAAACAAGATAGAAGATCGGGTTACTTAATCTTGTGGCTAATTCTGCTGAAGCCGCGCTCATTATCTCAGGAGTGACAGCCATCCCCACTCCGGCCTTAGCCTTTGCTATCACCGCTAGATCGAAGAAGCTAGCTATCGCCTCTAGGTTTGTGCTGCCAATAACACCATAAACAAATGATATACCGTAAGCAAGTACTGCCGATGAAAACGCACCCATCAAGAAGTACTTTAGCGCAGCCTCTATAGAGCGGCTGTCTTTTTTGAAGACACCGGTAAGGAAATAGCAAGGAATCGCCATAAGCTCAAGTCCGACGAAAATAGATATCAGATCACCACCAGATACCATTATCATCATCCCGAGGACAGCAAACATAATGAGAGTATAGTATTCACCGCTCTCATAGCCCGCTTCCTTGTTATACTTGTGCGAAATCGCAACTGTCATAACCGCGACCATCAATACAACTGCTTTGAGGAAAATCGCGAAGTTATCGAGAACAAACATACCATTATAGGCTACATACGCTTTGTCGCCCGCGGCGGTATCACCGATCAATGATAAAACAGAGATAAGTGTAGCAAGTAAGCCAATCTGCGTTAAATAAGAGACTATCTCTTTATCTTTGTTCTTAGACATAAAATCGTAAATCGATATAAGAAGAACAAAGGCACAGAGGATTATTTCAGGCATTAGCCCGGTAAAGTCTCCTGATGTAAACGTATGGAGAGTTTCTATCATTTTAGTTCCAACCATTATGTAAATCGTCCTCCAGTTTTATTGAACTACTGCTACACACATTGAATAAATTAACCAATCAACCAGTTATGCTTTAAGAACCCTTCTAACGTAGGTAACATAAAGTCAAAGAACGGCTTTGGATACAGACCGATCCAGAATGTAAATATAACGAGTGGAGACAGTGTCAGAATCTCAAAGAAGCTGATATCTTTGATTTTCAGGAATTTCTCGTCCTTGATCTCCATGAACATAACTCTTTGATACATCCAGAGCGTATATGCCGCTCCAAAGATGATACCGAACATTGAGAATATAGCGTAGATTCTTGAAGGCGGTGAAGCGTAAGCGCCCAAGATGATCGTGAACTCACCGACGAAACCGTTTGTTCCTGGCAGACCTAGTGAAGATAGACAGAAGATACCGAACAGAACTGCGTATATCGGCATCTGCTTCGCGAATCCACCAAGGTCGGCGATCTGCTTTGTGTGTGTTCTTTCATATAATAGACCAACGCAAAGGAAGAGAGCGCCGGTAGTGACACCATGGTTAAACATCTGCATAACGCCACCAGCAACACCGTTCTTTGAGAGAGAGAAGATACCAAGCATAATAAAGCCCATGTGGCTGACCGAAGAGTAAGCGACGAGTTTCTTTAGGTCCACTTGCGCGAGTGCCATCAGCGCACCGTATATAATGCCGATGACTGAAAGTGTCAATAGGAAATTCATTACCGGTGGTGACTGAATAGACTCTGAGAACATCGGGATACAAAATCTCATGAATCCATAAGAACCCATCTTCAAGAGAACACCGGCAAGTATAACTGAACCGGCTGTCGGCGCTTGTGTGTGTGCGTCAGGCAACCATGTATGTACCGGGAACATAGGTACTTTGATCGAGAAGCCAAGCGCGAATGCCGCAAACAACCAGAACTGTACAGAACCCATCAAGTCACCAGCCTTAAACCACTCCCAACCAGCAGGCATCTTTTCTGCGACAAGCTTCGCGAAATCAACAGCTTTATGACCATTAGTTCCGAGTATTTCCATCACATCAAATGTACCACCGAGATAGTATATCGCAGCGATTGCAACCAGCATGAAGACACTACCGGCAAGAGTATATAAGAAGAACTTCATACATGCGTACATCCTGTTCTCGCCACCCCAGATACCGATAAGTAAGTACATCGGTACGAGCATAATCTCCCAGAAGAGATAGAACAAAAAGAGGTCAAGCGAACTAAAGACACCAACAACCCCCATTGTGAGGAACAGAATCCAGAAGTGATACTCTTTTATTCTGAACTTGACGTATTTCCATGAGAACATAAAGGAAAGTACGCTCAATAAAGGAGTAAGGAAGATAAACAGAACGCTAATCCCATCAATACCCAGCCTGTAGTGAATGTTAAATGCCGGAATCCATTCCGCATGTTCGACAAACTGGAAGTTAGCTCCCTGAGCCATTCCTTTATCAAACGAAAACACGAGACCGATTGTGAGCGCCAGATCAATAAGGGCAGTTATCATCGCTACCCACCTGATGGTGCCCTCCCTTTTACCGGGGATCAGCAGAACTAAGCTCGCCCCGATTAGAGGAAC